>NZ_VXCT01000030.1:0-60286 GCF_052850535.1 Shewanella sp. 1180_01 | reverse complement strand
CTGTCAATACGTGATCCCGCCATTGCCCTGCAATCATCAAGTAATCTCGGGCAAAACCTTCCTTTTCAAATCCTAGTTGCGCCAAAACCGCAGCACTGCGCTTATTTTCAGGCATATAATTTGCCATGATCCGATGAAGCCCAACTTCCTTGAACATGTAATCTATTCCTGCAGATAAGATCTCAGTCATCAACCCCTGCCCCTCAAATCTTTGCGAAATAGAATAGCCAAGGAAACAGGCTTGAAAAGCTCCGCGGGTAACGCCTGTAAAATTACAGATGCCTATGACTTCCTGCCTGTTTTTTGTCAGTGCGACAAACTTAAACTCACTACCATTGCTAAAAGCTTGCTCCGACGCAGTTAACGACTCTTGCCAATATTCAAGTGTTAAATAATGACTTCCACGAATAGGTTCCCAAGGCGCTAAATGTTGTTGATTATCTTGATAGTAGTTCAACAACAAATGCGCAGAATTCCTATCTAGCACTTCAATTAAGCTTCTTTGTGTTTCAATCATTTTCATCACTTATCCTAAATCCAGTTTCAAATTTTTTTTGAAACTAATACCTGTCTTGATCACATTGTTTTTTACTTGAACCTGCTTAAAATGCTGCCATTGAATTTGTATTCCTGATGATTTGGAGCTGTTACATGAGTGATTTAAGTTTCTTCGCCAAAAAACGTTACACCACTAAAGCCTTTGATCCAACAAAGACGATTCCAGCGGAAAAAATTGCAGACATCAAAACCCTACTGCAATTCAGCCCCTCGTCAGTTAACTCACAGCCTTGGCATTTTGTATTAGCAAGCACGGCCGAAGGAAAAGCGTTAGTCGCTCAAGCAACCGAGAATTATGCGTTTAATACCCAAAAAATCCTCAATGCTTCCCATGTGGTGGTGCTCTGCACTCGCACTCAATTAGATGAAGCGTATTTGCTGCAAATCCTTGAACAAGAGGAAAAAGATGGCCGCTTAGCTAATGAGGAAGCCAAACAAGCCCAGCATAATGGCCGTTCTTTCTTCGCCAACATGCATAAGTTTGAGATGAAAGATGCCCAACATTGGATGGAGAAACAGGTCTATTTAGCGCTCGGCACCTTAATGCTCGGCGCAAGTGTATTAGATATTGATGCGTGTCCGATTGAAGGTTTTGATGCCACTAAAATGAATCAAGTCTTAGGCTTAAGAGAGCAAGGTCTATGCGCCTGCGTGGTTGTCGCCTTGGGTTATCACGCAGAAGATGATTTCAACGCTAAATTGCCTAAATCTCGCCTAGAACAAGAGGTGATTTTCACCGAAATCTAGTTCTACCTCTTAAGTGAGCAATCAGCATGCCCTTGATTTGATGTGATATAAACAAGGGCATATTTTTTAGCGCAGTAACCCGCTTCAGCAACAACATCCTAAAACCTGTCTGCTATTAACGACTTATTTGCACAAGAAACCATCTAAAGTAGGAGTAAACCACCATGGTATTGCTCTAAAATTCATCTTTGCCTACACTTTGCCTCTATGGCATGATTTGCTGCACAGTTCAGGACGGCATAGCTTAGCAGATCGTCGTTTCGAGTCATCTTTTTTGCAGCCCAGCGGTTTTTATCGGCGCATTGGTCACACTCACAATTTAGGATGGGACAGTCAGTATGTTATTTGCCAAACCCTCGCTCACTGAAGAACCTCAATCGATTCGAGTTGCAAACACTAAGGGCGATAATCCACTGATTTGGCCATTACTCACGGTTTTACAAGCCTCAAACCAAAGTTGGAAAATCCATCACTTAGCCACAGAATTACAAACCCAAGGGCTGATCCACCAGCTTGATGAAAATCCGGGTAACGATTTATTCAAACGTAACTTCCTACTGATGAACGCCCTGTTTGAGCTGCAGGAAATATTACTGCCAAAGCAATGGCTACAAGTCAAAGCCATGGAAATCCAAATCTTCCGCTTAGTCCCATCAAACGTTAACCTTCTGATTATGCAAGATACTTCCCTGCGTGAGTATTATCTCGATTGGAACAACTACGACACCAGCGAAAACGTAGTGCGTGAATTGCTTGAAGCCTTCTGGAGCAATTATAAGAGCTATATTGGCTTAAATATCAATCTGATGAATAAGGGTAATGCACTGCGAGTTTTCGAATTAGACGAGAGTGCCACCGCCCGTGATATCCGCAAGCAATGGCGCCGTTTAGCGCTCAAGTGGCACCCAGACCGACCCGAAGGTGATGCGGCTCGGTTTCGCGAAGTGTGTGAAGCGTGGCAGTCACTTAGGGACATTGCCTAAGCATTTCACCAGCGATAGTACTTGCCATTAATCAACACCTATCGAATCGTTACCTATCGACACCTATCGCTTTAGCGGTGTGATCCTGTCTGCACTATTGCGACGCCAAGGCGACGCTAAAGTAAATCTAAGACAAAACTTCCATTGGGATCACAGATTTAGCCCAGTCGTGACGGGCCAATTCAGTCATAATTAAGCCTTTCCATTTAACCTGAACCTATGCGTTACGCTGGCATTTTGGCTAGCTAAACTTCTAGATTGAAGCTCACTTTATGGCTTCTGTTGGCCGTTAAATATCGACGATACCCACAACTGACACAGTGAATTCAATCCCACCGAATTTGAGGAAACTATGATTAAACAATTAGCCTTGGCTGTTACCTTAGCGATTGCGCCCTTGAGCACCTTTGCCGCCAATTTTGTTGAAGGCACACACTACACTCAAATCTCGGCAAAAGCGCCTAGCAGCGAACCTAAACTGACTGAATTCTATTCATTTTATTGTCATAACTGCTTCAACATGGAAACCAATTATTTGCCCGATATCAAGGCAAACCTCAACAAACAGATAAGTTTCGACAATAAGCATGTCGACTTTATGAATAGCGACATTGGCACCGAAGTGATGCGCTCTTTGGCCGTGATCCAAAGCCTTGATAACAAAGAAGCCTTAACACATGCCATGTTTACCGCAATCCAAGGTGCTGAGGGCGCAAACGGTCACGATCATAGTGCACCAGGCCATCAACACGAGCCGCAAATTAATAGCCGTGATGACATCAAAAAAGTCTTCGCCCAATTTGGTGTCGATGCCGCTAAATACGACGAATTAGCCGATAGCAAAAGCACCGATGAAAAGCTGGCCCTGTGGCGCACTCAGCAAAATGAATTCAAAATCGACAGCGTCCCCGCCTTTATCGTGAACGATAAATACGCAGTAAACTTAAACAGCATCAAAACCTTAGATGAGTTGATTGGGTTAATTAACTATCTTGCCGTTGAGAAAGATGCCACAGCTGCTAAAACCTCATCGGGTGGTAGCCTAGGCTGGTTATTTCTAGTCTTTGCCGCCGCGATAGGGGTGACACGTCAGCAACGTCTTAGCTAATTCCAGACACATAGGTTCGTTTAAGGTACAAGCGTTAATCCAAGATACGCGCTAGCATAAAAAATGGCCTCCAAATTAGGAGGCCATTTTTATTCGCATTCGATACAAGCTTGCAATATGAGTACTTAATTCAATCGCCTATATAAACACAGTCACTTAGTGATATTTTCCAATCTATTATTGCCTAATAAAATCGAGAATATGGCTCGCTGCCAAGACTAGATGTACGATCAAGAAACCGATAAAAGCCTGCGCAAAAATTTGATGATAACCGCGCCACGCCAGCGCTGTGGGTGTGCCTTGAAATAACAACCAAACGACACCCGTAATCCCAGTCGCCACCAGCAGTAGCATACCTATACCTTCGATGGCACTAAATAACCCTTTGCCGCCTGCGACGGGGAATTTGCCTTTTGTGAGTCCAACTATATCCTGTTTTAACTGTGCCCAATCGCCAACTAGCCAGCCAAAGTATTGGTGCCATTTGCTATGTAAGGTATTGCTGAATAAGAACAATACCCCCAGCACTGCGCACGCTAAACCTAGATACACATGCAAATAATCCCAAAAACCGGCGTTATCGGGTATCCGTCGGCCCATAAAAATCCATGGGCTGGCACAGACAAGTAAACTGCTCGATATCACAATCCACACATGCAGATACTCCATCATGACTCGGAACAAGGAGCTGAGTTTACTCATCATATTTTTTATCCTACTTAATGCTTCCTTTGTCCTTGCCCTTTGCGATGAATGCATTCGTGACGGCTTAATGAGCGCGAATAAAGTGGGCTAGGGGCAAAACGCGGCGCCGCGATTTAATGCAAAAATTAGGCGCGATGGATCTGCTCACCAAAATCAGCCACTTTCTGCCAATCCGTGTATTCCACATTCGTAACAGGATCCGTAGGTCCTTTAGTTAGCCACATGATGAAACGGATAATATTTCTATCTAAGGCGTTATAGCCTTGATAGTTCAAGTTACCACCAAAAACTCGTAATAACTGTGGCCGCCAAGTGGTTTTACTTAAGAATGCCTGCATATAAGGATTAGTTTCTGGCGTGTTTTTCTCGGGTTTACGCGCCACTAAGCTAACGGAGAAAAAACCACTGACCTTATCCGTCAACACGGCTTGATGCTTTTCGATAAATTCGTACAAGCTAGGATTATGTTTACCATGGCGAATACTGGCGCCTATGATGATTTTATCGAACTCATTGAGCGCGGGAGCGGCCTTAATATCAGCGGTAACCACGTCATTGTCCAAGGCCGTTAACTGCTGCGCGAGCTTAGTTGCAATCTTTTGGGTCTGGCCGTGAACACTAGAATAAATGATGAGAATTCTTTTCAATTTAGCCTCGATTAATCCCAAGTAAAATAACCATAAGCGGCCTAAAAAATACTGTTACTGGCGGCTTAATTTCGACTCTCTATGCCCGTTTTGCACATCAAGTGACATCACAACGCACAGACTAAATACACAAAAAGCAGCGATAGACACTCAGAGTCATTGGCATTCCAGTGGGGTTTAACTGGATATGCAAACGTAAAATAACCATTAAGATATTTCATATTAGGTGATTTACCCTGCAATTTACATGAAATAGATCACGGGCTTAGCCCCAAACCACTCAGGTATATGCGGTAGTTTTAGCAAGCTCACAAAAAAAGGCAAACCCTGAGGTTTGCCCATACTGAAATACAGTAAACAGGATGAATCGACAAATCATCTTTTCACGCCTTACAAAGACATTAAAAATGCAATGACTTGCTCACGTTCATTTTTAGATAAATTCATAAAGGCAATTTGACTCTTTTCAGCTTCACCACCATGCCACAATATCGCTTCTTCTAGAGTTGCGGCTCGTCCATCATGTAAGAAACCGGCTTGAGGATTAACCGTCTGAGTTAAACCTATACCCCATAGTGGCCTTGTACGCCATTCGTTTCCCGAGGCTAAAAAGTCTGGTCGGCCATCGGCGAGCCCTTCGCCCATATCGTGTAATAATAAATCAGTGAAGGGATATATCTTCTGTCCTTTTAAGCTATCACTCATGGCTCGTCCACCAATGTCACCACTCGTTTTAGTGGTATAAGAGGGCACATGACAAGCGGTACAATTAAGTTGAGTGAATAATCTCGCCCCCTCTCTTACATTCGGTTGAGCGACATTCCGCCTTGCAGGAACTGCCAAGGTTTCAGCATAAAAAACAACAGCATCACTGAACTCAGCTCCGACTTCAGGCGCACCATTTTCATCTTCCCCTGTATCAATAAAACCTGTTCGAGTGAGATAAGCATCGTGTAGCGCCGTACCTTTGATACTTTCATCAGGGAATAAAGGATTGGTTATGCCAATATCGCCACGCAGTGCACCTAGGGATTGTACACGCACACTTGGGGTATTCGCCTTCCAACCAAAACGGCCTAAAGACACAGGTTCTGGATCGCCCGTTTGTGCCTTCACAGCATCAAAAACATAGTTTGCCCTTGCAGAAATCCCATCATGATTTGCATCATTTTCATCGACATGTTGCAAAATATCCTCCTGCGCAATCGCTTCGAGCAAACCTAAGCCAAATACTGGCATTCCATTACGCCATCCCATTAACACATCGTCTTGCAAAAGATTTGAGGTCAAATTGGGGCTTTGCTTAGTTTCTCCTGGCGCATCATAGGGGTTTTCCACTTCAAATAGCGGCTTCTTCAATAAGACTTCAGTACCGTCTGGGTAAGTAACTGATTTTGTCTCATAAGATAAGTAAACATCCGCTTGCCCAATAAACTGATTCTGTTGCCAATCACCACGTGCTTGCAGTACGCCTCGATGAAACAGTTGTCCGCCGAAATCAGGTACTGGAATGGGTGCACAATAATCATTACTCACATCGCCTTTAATACAGACGTCATTGGCAGCCTTACTTATCCGCAAAAAGATGCCCGCATCTGATCCCAGTTTGACTCGTGCCTGACCTGCGCTGACTTGTGGAGTCGAGTTGCGTCCATCACGTTGATGGCATGCATTGCAGTTAGCGTTATTAAATACGGGGCCTAAACCATCTAACTCAGGGTGCTCAGCGTTTGGCGCCGTGGTAAAAGAAGTCTCAAAAAACTTATCGCCCGCCATGTGCAGCGCAAGTTCAGTCGCTGTTAGATTTACCGATGGTGTAGAGAAACCATGTCCTGAATTGCCTGCATCAAAGGTTGTCGTTGCGCCGCCGCTGGCAGTGATATCCGTATATTCAGGATAAACAATGGGTTCAGGTATGGGTGTATCAACATCTTGTGCATCGCCACTGCCACCACAGGCGCTCAGCTGTAAACAGCCGATGAAAAATGCAGGTAATAAAACGTGTCTGTTATTCATCAAAAATCTCACACAAATAAAATGACAAAGCAGCAACTATGCAATTGCATCCTTGCTGCTTAAGACATAACTCACCAAACGGGTTCCGTCGTTTAGCGTCATTTCATGACAATGCCAAGAACCTCTATCGCCTTAGCATTGCTCTGAATATGAAATTAAGATTTCCAACGAGAAAGTAATGGTATGACATCAGACTCAAGTGTGGTTTTCAGCTTAGTCAAGGCATCCACAGCCACTTGAATTCGCGCTCTTCCCGCATCATCTTTAATCGCTTGGCGGAAAGGCTGTTGATTGCTGCCGGCAATAGCGCGGATCTTGATAATGGCATCATCGATTTCACTGCTAACACGTGTCGCTAAGTTCGCATCGGCAGCGGCCACGAAGTTAATGATGCCCTGACGATCACTGTTACCGGTAAACTCTCCTTGATATACATTTCGTACACCAATGATGTTATTGGCAAAGTCATCTAATGAGTTCCAAGAATATTGCGACTCCACCTTTGAAGTATCAGCGGTGGCAAGGGAATCACCAAAGGGATCAGCAATCTTACCGTTACCGACCTCATCGACAATCGCAATCATGCCATTGATCAACTCTTCAACTACAGCCAATTGCGATGAGTAAATAGTATTGCCTGCTACACCGGGATTCTTCAGCAACTCAGCGTAGGGTTTAGCGGCAGCATCTTGCGGATTGTGGTTTATCTGCCAAGCATCGTCGAGCTGCTTAGTGTAATCACGGAACACTTCGGCCAGTGCAATGAGATACTCACGTTCTTTTGCTGTTAACTGACTGATAGGTTTAGTATTACCATTCACACCATCGCCGAATAATAAAAATTCAATGGTATGAAAACCTTGTACATCATCGTTCCAGCCCTTAATCGTCTCAGCATCAAAACCTGAGTTAGTATTTAGCTGTGTTTGTAGATCGGTCGTATTGAGTGGCCAGCTATCAAGATGTGGATCGATGCTAAGTGAGTCAACTGGGCCAAAAATATGTGATTCACCTTGTTCCCAAGGTAAACGTGCCGCTTTCCACGCAGCTTGAGCTGCGTCTAAATCCGCTTGTGCTGTTGAGTTAGTTAGCTTCTGAGTCGCCAGTAAAAGTGCTTCCGCTTTCGCGGCTAAGTCCGCATAACCAGCCACGATAACGTCATCGGTCAAGTTAATGATCATCTCAGTGGCGGCGTAACTAAAGCGATTATCCGGTGTAGTTGGTGTTGTGGGCGTTGAATCATCCGATCCAGAACCACCACAGGCAGCTAAGGTACTCATAAGGGCGATGGCTATTGCCGTTTTACGTAATGTCATAGTGCTTAATGTCCTATTTGTTCCATCAAAAGTGAATGTGACTAGAGCGAAAATTGATAACCCACGCCAAGGGCGAAGAAATTAGTATCTGGAATGCTCGCGACAGCCACTTGTTGTAAGCCTGCTTCCGCTTTAATCACTATCTGTGGGATAGGGAAATAGTTAATACCGACACTGGTCCAAGTATTTTCAAAACGCTGAGTCGCTGTGCCAGTTTCGACTTCCATCAAAGGATTGGAATAATCTATGTTGGCAAATACGGTTAACGGAAGAGAGGTGAAATGATTCAAATCGATGCCAGCTTCAACAAAGAAAGCCTGTGACTGCGATCCTAACTGTGCGAAGTTACCGGGCCTTAAGCCTGGCGTTGTTTTATTTGCTTGAGTAATGGCATCGCTGTCGCTCAAGGTACCGTAGAGATACTGACCGCGTAAGATCCAAGGACCTTCAACATAAGCCGCTGCGACGGACACTATGCTAACTGTGCCATCCACATTGATTTTATTACTCTTGTGACGATTACCACTGGTATTGCCATAGTAGTAAGCGACACCAACGGCGGAACCTTTTTTAAAGTTGCCGTAATCTAGACGTCCTGCAAATGCTAAATCGTCGCCATTAACATGCTCGAAGCGTTTTTGATGACCCGATGCAGCCCAATCATAGGTTCTAAAATATTCTGAATTGAGACCACTGATAATTTGGGCCTGATAGTGGAAATCGGCCATTTCACCATATATTCCGATACCGTTTTCATTCCAAACAGCGGGGATCATGGCGGCTTCGCTTCGATGACGCATCACGGTAAGATATTGATTTGGTTTGTGCAGCATACTGGTCAAGCCAATAGGAACATGGATATTACCAAATTTAATACCAAAGGCTTTAGACGGACGATAACGCAGCTCAGCCTTTTCGATCATCACCTCTCCGCCAGCTTCGACTTCTGTTTCAAATTCACCGAACTCATCAAAACCATCGTATTCTAAAGCGACGCCTGTGCCACCATGCTCATACTCTATCTCGACTTCCATGCTCCAAGCATCGGTAAATTGATAGCCAAACTCAGTGACAACACGTTCTAAATCGAAACGATTACGGCGCTCTGGTGTGGTGTCTTGGACGTTATCAAAGTACTCATCACTGGTATAAACGGCGGTACCGTAGGATTCAAATGAAAACTTGCTAAGTTTATCGGCGGCGGTTTCAACACGATCTACCGCGACACTGGTCTTAGCTTGATAGTCTGTCTGCTGAACTTGCTGCTGTTTCTGTTGCGCAGCTAATTCTGATAACTGCTGCTTTAATTCTTGTAATTGAGCCTCTTGCCTTGCGATAGCCTGCTCTAAAATCGCAGGGTCCGTCGCTGCCTGTGCAGTACAATTAACACTACCTATGAACGCAGTGACCATGATGGCCAATGAACTCAACTTTAACTCTGCTCTCATTTCTTTCTCCGCGCTGTGTAACAGCTTCCCCGTAAATGCGCGAACAAAATAGATCAATTGAGAATGATTTGCATTAGAATTTACAATTAAATTTACAAACAAATTACATTAGTATCTGATTGTATACCGGATCTGACGGCCGTATTTTTATTCAAAGAAATCGCTATCTTGATTCATAAACCACACACTCGTTAAGCGTTAAGTGATCTAGCCTATTAGCCAAAAAAGCATTAGCATTTGCACACTTATCGCCTGAGTCCATATCCATGAAATCCATTCAAACCAAAGATCCTAAAGCACTCTTGCTGTGGATGACCTTTGTAATGTCGCTCGTGTTTGCCGTTTGGCAGGCACTGCTCAATAACTTCGTGATTGAAAAAGCCCAGTTCACCGGTGCTGAAATCGGCATGTTACAAAGCCTGCGCGAGATCCCGGGTTTCTTGGCATTCACCGCCATTTTTGTGCTTTTACTCATTCGAGAACAAGCCTTCGCCCTACTCTCGCTGGCCTTGTTATGCATTGGCGTGGCGGTGACAGGTTTCTTTCCTCAAGTCATCGGCCTGTATCTGACGACGGTGTTGATGTCTGTTGGGTTTCACTATTTTGAAACCATCAACCAATCACTGACGCTGCAGTGGGTCGATAAAAAAGATGCCGCGGGTTTTATGGGGAAAGCGCTGGCGTGGCGCTCGGCCGCAGCCTTAGTGGGTTATGCCAGTATTTGGTTAGTGATGACCTGGTTGAAGTTAGACTATCAACACATGTATCTGATTATTGGTGCGTTAGGTCTGGTCATGGTGCTAACCATGACTTGGTATTACCCTAAATTTGAGACTACGGAAGTACAACATAAGAAAATCATTCTGCGTAAGCGCTATTGGCTCTATTACCTGCTGACCTTTTTCTCGGGTGCGAGACGACAAATCTTTATGGTGTTTGCGGGCTTTATGATGGTCGAAAAGTTTGGTTATAGCGTGAGTGAAATTACCGCGCTGTTCTTAATAAACTATGTCGTCAATCTGCTGTTTGCGCCTGCGATTGGGCGGTTTATTGGCCGAATTGGTGAGCGTAATGCGCTGACAGTGGAATACGTCGGACTCATCATAGTCTTCATCAGTTACGCCTTAGTCGAGCAAGCACACATGGCGGCAGCGCTGTATGTGATCGACCATTTACTGTTTGCTATGGCTATCGCGATGAAAACCTATTTTCAAAAAATCGCCGACAGCAAAGATATTGCCGCCACTATGTCGGTCAGTTTCACCATTAATCACATTGCCGCTGTGATTATTCCTGTGCTTTTGGGCTTATTATGGTTAACCGATCCCGCCTTGGTATTTTACATAGGCGCAGGCTTTGCCGTATGTTCGTTAATTCTGGCGCTCAATGTACCGCGCCATCCTGAACCGGGTAATGAAACCTTATGGTCTTGGACGAGCAAAAAAGCGAAATCCATCGCTAAAGCGGTCGAATAAAGCGGCATAATAACGGGCCTAGGAATAAGCTAAGCTCAATGTAGAGTCTAGACCTGAACGCTAAAGCGATCGCCATCTAAGCTAGGCACTCAAGCGAGCTATTCAAACAAGATACTCAAGTTAAATGCTAAAGCTAGGCAAACAAGTTAGACAGATAAAGGTGAGCGCTATGCCCTCACTTCACCCCTAATGCAGGCTCAAGGATTAACGCGATGAAGGATTCAGATATTTTAATGTTGGCAGAAGATGGCGAGTCAACATCCGAGGCATCTGCTCGCAAGAAAGCCCTGCTACTCGGCCGTCAATTAGGCTTAGCCAGTGAGCAAGAATATCGCCCTGCGAATGCTTCCATCGCCGAACGCGCCCAACATAGAGCCCGCAAATTATCGAGCCAGTATCAAGCCAATGTGGAAACCATTTTTGCCTTAGCCCTCAGTTATACGCCATCGGATGTGACTGGAGTCGATCTCGATCCCGATTGGAGTCATCAATTCTTTTTGATGGCGGAGCAAATCCATAACCGTAGGATGCAAGACTTGTGGGCACGGATATTATCGAGCGAGATAGTCAATCCCGGCAACTTCAGTCTGCGCACCTTAGCGCTACTCAAGCAACTGACCCACAGGGAAGCACAAATTCTTGAAAAGGCCCTTGGCATGGCGGCTAAGGTCAATAGCGAACAGCGTCTAAAACTCATCAGTGGCTACCGCTTGTCGGGTGGGATTGGCCAATATTTCCGTAAAACAACCTCAGTCAATTTAGGTTTATCCCAGTTTGGCCTACCCTACTCCAGCATTCTGACCTTAGTCGATGCGGGTATACTGCACAGCAGCGAGTTCGAAACTGGTTTACTCAACAATAAAACCCCCATTCAATTTGCCCTGCAAGGCATACAAATGAAGCTTACGCCCAAGAGCGGTAATCTGCTTTTTAGTTATTATCGCTTAACACCGATTGGTGATGAACTCGCCCAACTCGTGCAACCTAAGCCAGATCAAGAATACCTCAAGGCCCTGCAACTCTTGTTCGCTAAGGATTTTAAGATCGAGTAGCGACATAATCGCTTATATTATTGACTAATAAAAATATTTGCTTGAATAAACTCCATCTGTCGCAAATACTCTATGTATAAAAAATGCTCGTTTTATTTGCTGAGTGAATAAGGATGCGAATGGCATCTCAAGGATGGAGAGAATGATTAGTCAAGAACAAGATGTCTTTTTTTTAGACGAACAGTCTTCACCACAACACCTCGAAAATCAAAAAACAGTCAAAATACTCGCGGTGGACGATGACTCAAACTTCCAACGTTCAACCGCCTTTGCGTTATCTACCCTCACCGTTCTCGGCTGCAAAATTGAGCTCACCCAAGCATTTAGTTATGCAGAAGCTTGCCAAGTATTAGCGAAGGAAAATGATTTTGCGATCGCCTTAGTCGATGTGGTGATGGAAACCGAAGATGCAGGGCTACGTTTGGTGCGTGGTATTAGGGAAGTACTCGGCAACGAAAAAATCCGCATTATTCTGCTTACAGGTCAGCCAGGCATGGCCCCTATTTTCGACGTGATGCGTGATTACGACATCAACGACTATTGGACTAAATCTGAGTTATCGGCCGATAGGCTGCAAACTATCCTCACTACGAGTCTGCGTTCATATCAACAAATTAGCAGTATTGCCAATGCTAAGCGTGGCTTGCAACTGATTGCCGAGTCCAGCGGCGCACTCTACACCTCACGCAATATCAAAGAGCTTTCCGGCAAGATGTTGCGCCAGTTATCGACCTTATTGAACCTGCCCCATGGTGGCATTGTGTGCGTGAAATCAATGGGGGAATTAACTGAACAGGGTATTTCCCACCAAATCATTGCCGCATCGGGCGAGTTTGAACCTTATTTTGGCTATGCTTTACAGCAGCTTGAGCAGCAACACATACGGGCACAACTTGAACTTTGCCTGAGCCGCAGGGAATCCCGTATCGAAAATGACTTTACTTGCCTCTTCTTCCCCGACGAACTCGCAGGCGCCGATTACTCCGTTTATTTAGCCACTGGCAGACCACTGGATATCACGGAAACTGAAATGATCCGTGTGTTTAGCATGAATATTTGTGGCGGCCTGCATAGCGTGTCGCTCATGAGCCAACTAGATAAGATTGCTTTTGAAGATCCGCTCGTCAAAATCCCTAATCTCAACGTGTTGCTCCGCACCTTAGAAGGCGTGCTGGCGGAAGATATTCGCGAAAAATTTAATTTATTGATTATTGATATTGATAAGTTTTCCGACTTTAATCGTGTATTTGGTTCGCCCCAAGGTAACGAGATGCTCAAACACGTTGCCTCTTGTTTGCGCGAACACTTTGATGCTTGTGTGTTAGTCGCTCGCCTCAAGGATGATAAATTTGCCGTGCTCGGCCCTAAAACCTTAGTCACCGCTGACATTATTAGTCGACTGTTTATTCAACCCTATCAACAGGGAAAATCGAAGATCACGGTCAATATCAGCACTGTCACACTGCCGCTAGAATTAGCCGATGGCACTGCGGTTGACGCCATAACGCAAGTCAACATGGCCCTGAAAACCGCCAAAAAGTTAGGTATTAGACAACATGTGACTTACCAACAAGCCAATGATGATAATGTGGCCTATCACTTTGAACTCTTACAAGCGCTGCAACACAGTATTACCTGTAATGACATCCATATTGCACTGCAGCCGCAAGTATGTATTAAAACGGGTGAAGTCGTCGGGGTTGAAGCGCTGGCTCGCTGGACCTTGCCCAATGGTCAAAATGTGCCGCCGTTGGATTTTATCCCCATTGCCGAAGCGACAGGTTTGATCACCCAACTCGGTGAGCAACTATTCGTGCAATCTTGCCAAGCACTCTGCACACTCAATGAGGCGGGTTATACCAATTTGTGTATGGGTGTGAACTTATCGGCCATGCAGTTCGAACAGGAGAACATAGTCGATATTTTAAAGCAGCACATTGCCGACGCTAACATGCCTCTAGGTCAGATAGAAGTAGAAGTCACTGAATCGATTGCGATGCAAAATTTCGAAACCATCCGCAAGCAGTTAAATGACTTACGCTCGATAGATATTAGAGTCGCGATTGACGATTTTGGTACCGGATTTTCCTCATTAGCCTATCTCAGCAAACTGACCTTCGACCGCATTAAGATTGATAAATCCTTTATCGACAATGTCACCTCAGATGATGGCGCCGCTGCGATAGTCGATAGCATTATCTTGTTAGGACAGCGCTTCCACATGAATGTGATTGCCGAAGGCGTCGAGACTAAAGAGCAAGCGAAATGGCTAAGCGACCGCGGCTGCCACGATGCCCAAGGCTACTTTTATGCTAAGCCCATGCCACTACCGGAGTTATTAACTTGGCTTAAAAACTACCAAAAAACACCACTATGACAGCGCCATCGCAATTGACTCAGCCTACCTTCTGGGGCTACTGGCTCAGATTCATGCTGCCGTGGTTATTGTTGGTGCCCATACTCACCACTTTGCTTTATCAAAAGCGCCATGAAGATGCCATGGTGCCCTTATACCAAGAGGCGAACACCCTTTTAGGTGATGCCGCTAAAACCATTGCCTACCATATTGGTAATATTAAGCGCGACGCCCTATTTCTTGCTAAATATCAAACACTCCTCGATGCGGCGGCGGGAAATGAGCAAGATCTCACTCAGGTCGAACATTTCTTCGAGAGCTTTAGTGCCGCATCACAAAACTACGATCAAGTACGTTGGCTCGATAATAACGCCTTAGAAAAAGTCAGAGTCAATCTTGTCCAGAATCTCCCACACATAGTTGCTAAACCATTATTGCAATTGAAGGCTAAGCGATATTACGCCATCCAGAGTTTAAGCTTAGCCCCTAATAGTTTTTACTTTTCGCCCTTAGATTTGAATGTCGAAAAGGGAGAAATAGAAAACCCAATCAAGCCCGTATTAAGAGTCACCACTCCCGTGTTTTTACCTTCGGGCGAGCGCCAAGGCTTTATTGCCCTCAATTTCCTCGCCCAATCCATGTTAGACGCCATTGCCAAGATTACGGCTAACAGCAATGTCGAGCTTTCACTGCTGAATAAAGAGGGTTACTGGCTACTCTCATCCAATCCAGAACTCACCTGGGCATTTATGTTTAATCGCCCGGAATTAACCTTAGCTAAGCTCAATCCCGATGCTTGGCAACAGATTACCCAAGATAGCGAAGGTGCCTTTATCACCCCCGAAGGGCTCTGGGATTATGAAAATGTACAAGATGCGACCAACACTTCTGACCAAGATTGGAAACTTGTGATACGGGTTCCCAATGATCAACTCTCAAAGATTAATCAACGCAGCCTGCTGGAAGCGCTCAGTCTTGGGATTTTATTGCTGTTACTCGGCGGTGGGATCTGTTGGCGCGCTGCAAAGTCCATGCGAGAACGGGACAAATTGAATCAAGAGTTAACCGAGCAACAGCAAAAACTCACCCAATCCAATGCCGCGTTAGCCGAATCGTTACAGCACTTACACGACACTCAGCAACAACTCATCGAGACGGGAAAACTCTCATCCTTAGGCATGATGGTGGCGGGCGTCGCCCATGAACTCAATACCCCAGTCGGCGCAGCACAGGTCACGTTATCGAGCATGAAAAATGAATGCACTAAGCTGCAAACCGCCTTCGAAACGGGTCTTAAGCGTTCCGATGTCGACAGTTACTTTATTCACTTCCATGAAGGCGCGGAGATAGTGCAAGCCAACTTAAGCAGAGCCGCGACCTTAGTCAGTAGCTTCAAACGCTTAGCCGTCGATAGAACAAGGGAGGAGCGCCGTAGTTTTAAGCTCACGAGTCTCGTTCAAGACATGCTACATACCTCATGGCTGCGGATGAAGAAGCAATCCCATGAGCTCGAAATCGACGTTGATGCCAATATCGAACTGAACAGCTACCCAGGCGCACTCGGACAATCCCTTGAAAACCTCGTCACCAATGCGATAACCCACGCCTTCGAGGGAAGAGTAAATGGTCAGATAAAAATTTCAGCGCAGATGATAGAAGAGCAAATAGTCGAAATCACAGTCTCAGACAATGGCATAGGGATGAGCGAGGAAACGATGAAACAAATCTTCGATCCCTTCTTTACTACTCGTAGGGGAAATGGTGGAACTGGGCTGGGTTTACACTTAACCTATCAACTTGTCAGCCAACTTCTTGGCGGGAAAATTACGGTCAGCAGTACGTTAGGTAAAGGCAGCGTTTTCAGTCTGGCAATTCCAGTAACAGCCCCAGAAACCGCCGAGCTGAACCTGAATTAACCGATTATACGCAACGGCGATAGATAGCCAATATGCTGGCCGAATGTGATGCTAAAACTTGATGTCTAAACATGATGCTTGAACTATGGTGTTTGAATATAGTGTTTGAGCATAGCGCTTGAACCATGTTGCTTGAATATCTGCATTGAACATAGCGGACGCATTGCGCTCAAAACAAAACAGGAGCCCAAGGCTCCTTTTTTTTATGACCATTCAATCACTTGCTAAGGTATGGCTAGGCATAACTAGTCATAACTCTAGGCGAGCGCTTTAGCCTTATCGGCATTGATAACATTGATTGCCGTCAGATAATCAATTAAAGCGCGCACTTGAGTCGCTAAATCGCCTTTGCTGGTATCTATGGTCAATTCTGCCGCTAATGGCGCTTCATAGGGTGATGAAATACCAGTGAAATTACTGATTTCACCACTGCGTGCTTTCACATATAACCCCTTAGGATCACGCTGCTCGCACACACTTAATGGCGTCGACACATGCACTTCAATGAACTGACTGGCAGGGAAACGGGCACGAATGCTATCGCGCTCCTCACGAGTAGGGGAAATAAAGGCCGATAACACCACAAGCCCAGCATCCACCATTAATTTGGCCACTTCGCCGACACGGCGCAGGTTCTCGTCACGGTCTTCAACCGTAAACCCTAAGTCTTTACACAGGCCATGGCGCACATTATCACCATCAAGCAAATAAGTGTGGAATCCCGCCTCAAATAACGCCCGCTCTAATGCACCCGCCAATGTCGACTTGCCCGCGCCAGACAGTCCGGTAAACCACAGTAATACTGGATTTTGGCCTTTCTGTTCGGCTCTGGCGGCTTGATCTACAGGATGTTGATGCCACACGATATTTGTCATAAAAACTCCTCAATCCCCATGCTGTTAAACGGCTCACACAAGGGCAATAAACTCAAGCTAATCACTAAAATGGAAAGATGATCGGCACCATAAATATCACTATCAGGGAATACAGCACAGATAACGGCAATCCTAGGCGGACGAAGTCACTGAAGCGATAATTACCCGCGTTAAATACCATCAAATTGGTTTGATAGCCGTAGGGTGAAATAAAGCTCGCGCTGGCACCAAAGACCACGGCCATAATAAAGGGTCTTGCATCGACACCGTAATTAAGCGCAATCGCGTAGGCGATGGGGAAAGCTAGCGCTGCGGCAGCATTATTGGTAACTAATTCAGTCAACAACAAGGTCATAAAATACACACCGACAAAAGCGCCAAACACCCCATAACCATTGATAACCGAGAGCAATCCTTGGGCTAAACTGTCCGCAAGGCCAGTGCTCATCATCAAGTTAGCGAGCCCTAACGCACTCCCCACTATCACCACTAATTCCAATGGAAAACGGCGTTTAAGCTCAGCCAAAGTGACAGCGCCAATAACAAAATAACTCAGCAGCAGGAGCACTAAACCTTTAGCCAATGGCAATACACCGGTGACACTCAAAACGATCGTGACCGCAAAGCCGAGCAATACCCAACGACCACGGCGACTGTCTAAGCGCACATTCAAATCTAAGCCGCTGATCGCCGCAAATTCTGAACTCAATTTTGCGCTATTGCTGAAACCATCGCCTGGCGTCAATAACAACACATCACCGGGTTGCAGAATAATGTCGCCAAGCCCGCCCTTCAGCGGATGATTGCCGCGGCGAATAGCCATCACGGCCGCATCGAACTGTTCACGAAAACGTGACTCTTTCAACGAACTGCCGACTAAACTAGATGATGGCGCGAGCACAGCTTCAACTAAATTTTGTCCCTTAGCTTGATGCTTACCAAACCAATCTAATCCATCGAATTGATGCAATAACTCAACCGATTCCACCGCGCCACTGAAGCGCAGCACGTCGTCCGCTTGCAGCACTAACTGGGGCGGCACAGGGCAAATACAAATGCCGCTGCGTTCTAGTTCAACCAGATATAACTTCTTCAGCGCCCTGAGTTTGTTATCGACCACACTGCGACCCACTAAGGACGAGCCTTTTGCCACATGGGCTTCAAGCAAATAAGGGAGCGCCTCTTCACCCGACTCTTCCCGTCTATCTGGTAAAATGTTCGCTAGTAAGATCAATAACAACATACCAGCGACGACGATCACAACCGCGACCGGCGTGAACTCGAAAAAACCTAAGGCGGGTAAGCCGGCGTTTTCCACAAAGGAGTTCACAATCAAGTTGGTCGAGGTACCAATCAGGGTCAGTGTGCCACCTAAAATTGCCGCATAATTTAACGGCAATAATAACTTAGCGGGTGCGTGTGCTTGATTGCGACGCACAACCCCGATAAGCGACGCCACCACCGCAGTGTTATTGGTAAAGGACGACAGCAAGGCGGTCGATAGCCCAAGCTTTGCCATTGTCATAGGCAAAGAACTATTGCCTATGACTTGACTCAACTTTCCCAGCAGGGAGGTTTTTTCTAACGCCGTCGCGGCCAATACCAACAGGACGAGTGTGACTAAGCCAATATTTGTAAAGCTTGTTAATGCGGTATCGAGCGCAACCATGCCAAGCAAGTAACAGAGCAAAAATGCAAATAAAAACAATACCGCTGGATTGATACGGCCGCTAATTAAGCCAGCCACAAGACCTAAAAAAATAATCGCTAACAGCCACAAGTCACTCACAAATTAAGCTCCAAGCTTAGAGATATCTATCGCTTGCCAATGTGGGTAGTGTTTACGCACTAAGGCATTAAACTCAACTTCAAAGGCACTAAATTGTGATGCTGTTTGTTTGTTAACATGCTGACCCGATACCACCATCACTGCGGCAACCGTCGCATTGCTCAGGCGATCGATTAAGATCATTCCGCCGGTATCGCGTACTAACGAATACGCATCGAACACTATGTCTTCGGTCAGCTCTAAGGTCACGCGAGCAATCGCGTTTAACCCAAGTGTATCCGTCGCGCTGCGCGCTAAGGTATTAACATCAACCACATAATCGATAGCCCTCACAGAGGCTTGCGTCTTCTTACCGGCCACTTTGATGTCGTATAACTGGCCGAGTTGTAATGGCTTTTCATCCATCCACACTATGTCAGCGCTGATCACGTTAGCGACGGCAGGTGCAGAATCCGGTCTTGCCAGTAAATCGCCACGGGAAATATCAATTTCATCTTCCAGCGTGATAGTCACAGCTTGGCCAGCAACCGCTTCTTGTATGTCACCATCGAAGGTCACAATACGTTCAACCTTGCTGCGTTTGCCCGATGGCAAAGCGACTAACTCGTCACCGACATTGATAATGCCAGAGGCTAAAGTGCCTGCAAAACCGCGAAAATCTAAGTTAGGACGCGACACATATTGCACCGGAAAACGCACTGGCAATGAGCTGAGTTCACGTTGCGTATCAATAGTTTCTAGCAGTTCAAGCAGAGTACCACCTTGATACCAGTCGCTTTGAGTACTACGCTCAACCACGTTGTCACCATTAAGCGCCGATAACGGCACAAAGTGGATATCGAGGTTACCGAAATCTTTCACAAAATCCGTAAAGTCAGCACGAATGCGATTGAATACTTGCTCGTCAAACCCAAGCAAATCCATCTTGTTCACGGCAACAACGAAGTGACGAATCCCCAGTAATGACGCGATAAACGCATGGCGTTTAGTCTGAGTCTGCACGCCGTAGCGGGCATCGACTAAGATCACCGCCAAATCACAGGTCGATGCACCCGTTGCCATGTTGCGCGTGTACTGCTCATGCCCTGGGGTATCGGCGATGATGAACTTACGCTTATCACTTGAAAAGTAACGGTAAGCCACATCGATAGTGATGCCCTGCTCGCGCTCGGCTTGCAGACCATCCACCAGCAAGGCTAAGTCGATAGCTTCACCTGTGGTGCCCATCTTAGCGCTGTCGCTCTTTAGACTCGCCAATTGATCTTCATAGATTTGGGCGCTGTCGTGTAACAGACGGCCGATTAAGGTACTCTTGCCGTCATCCACACTGCCACAGGTTAAAAAGCGCAGTAAGCCTTTGTTCTGCTGCTGAGCTAGATATTCTTTCACACCATGGAGGGTAATTTCTGCCGCCATGCGATTGGTTTTATTGACCGCTTTGTCCATCTTATTCTCACTCTTGATCTGCTTGGCTACAGGTCGCGCTTTACCAACGCACCTTCGCGAAATAGGGTTAACCTTGCCGAGATTAGAAGTAGCCTTGACGCTTCTTCTGCTCCATCGAGGCACTTTGATCTGAGTCGATCAATCGGCCCTGACGTTCGCTTGAACGGGTTAACAGCATTTCTTCAATAATCTTCTCTAGGCTGTCGGCCTCAGAATGCATGGCGGCCGTAAGTGGGTAACAACCTAAGGTTCTAAAACGCACCACTTCTTCTTTAAACTGCTCGCCCTCGGCTAACTTCATCCGCTCGTCATCGGCCATGATTAACTGACCACCGCGCTCAACCACTTGACGTTTAGCCGCAAAATACAAAGGCACTAACTCAATGTTTTCTTGATAGATATATTGCCAAATATCCAGCTCAGTCCAGTTAGATAACGGGAACACGCGAATACTTTCGCCCTTGTTCACTGCGCCGTTATAGGTGCGCCATAATTCTGGACGTTGGTTTTTAGGATCCCATCTGTGGTGACGGTCGCGGAACGAATACACACGCTCTTTGGCGCGAGATTTTTCTTCATCGCGGCGAGCCCCACCGAAAGCGGCATCGAAACCGTATTGGTTAAGTGCTTGCTTTAAACCTTGGGTTTTCATGATGTCAGTGTGTTTCGCACTGCCATGGTCGAAAGGGTTAATCCCCTGCGCCAACCCTTCTGGGTTGATGTGCGTCAGTAACTCGAAGCCAAATTTCTTTGCCTGGGCATCACGAAACGCGATCATCTCTTTGAATTTCCAACCCGTATCAACATGCAGCAACGGGAATGGGATCTTGCCCGGATAAAAGGCTTTACGCGCTAAGTGCAACATAACGGAAGAATCTTTCCCGATGGAATACAACATCACAGGATTATCGAATTCGGCTGCAACTTCACGAAGGATCTGGATGCTCTCGGCTTCCAGTTGTTGTAAGTGGCTTAATTCACGCCCGGCCATACTATTCTCCGTTTACCTTAAATTCGCTGCGTTACCACAGCATGGGTTAGCTTAATTTTCTTAATATCTTTAACTACTTAGCATCTTTAACTCTTAGTATCTTTAACTGCTAAGTATCTTTAACTGTTTGCGGCTTAGCTTATCGACGCGGCGGCCGAGACTCTAACCGATTGAGTCTGCTCATCACTGGCATGACTCGATTCAACCGCTTCAGGTTTGAACCAATGCAAAGTGTCACTCAGCGCAACCACTTCACCTATGATCATCAAGGCTGGCATTTGTAATTCAGGATCGGCGGCAAGCTGTTCGAGCTCACCTAAACGGCCGATAAAACGACGTTGTTCTTTAGTGGTCGCCTTTGACACTATCGCAACGGGAGTGTCAGGGCTTCGGCCCGCATCGACTAAACCTTGGCGAATAATGCCGGCGTTAAGAATCCCCATATACACGACTAAGGTATTGTTAGGATTAGCATAACCTTGCCAGTCCATAGGGCGACTCTCTAACTGACAATGGCCAGTGATAAAAGTGACGCCTTGGGTATGGTCTCTGTGAGTCAGGGGAATTCCCGCATAGGCCGATGTGCCGCTGGCGGCGGTGATGCCGGGGACGACTTCAAACTCAACCCCCGCTTCAACTAAAGTTTGCAATTCTTCGCCACCACGACCGAAGATAAAAGGATCGCCGCCCTTAAGACGCACCACATTTTTACGGGTGTAGGCTTTAGTCACGAGTAACTGATTAATCTCGTCCTGTGCGGCGCTATGCTTACCCGCACGTTTACCTACGGCAATCTTTTCAGCGTCTTTAGGAATAAGATCGAGGATATCTTGACTGACTAAAGCGTCGTATAGCACTGCATCTGCGGTTTTAAGGATGCGCCAAGCCTTTAACGTCAATAACTCAACGTCACCAGGACCTGCACCCACCAGCCAGACTTTGCCTTTGGCCGCTTGGCCCGGTAAAGATAAAATTTCCATCAGCATCCCCAAGATCACTTTAGTCTGTAGAAATATAGCGCGTCTTATATTCCATAATAAATAGATAATTATTAGTTTTTATATCTTTTAGATATAAAAGAAATCACTGATATCAATTTAAAGTGGAAAAATATTAAGTTTCAAAATCAAAAATGCCTCAACACATTAATAACCAGTTGAATTTAAATAACTTAATATAGATTCATCTGTTATATAAAACGAACACCGCTCAGCTAAGTGTGTGATTCTGGCACTATGTTATTGCCAAAAATTCTACCCAAACCTGCCCCAACAGGGCGAAAACCTCACTAACAAGATAAATTGTCACCAAATGACGCAGAATTTTTACATAACCATAAATTCACTTTCTAATGGTAAGCTGGGCATAACTATCTTTGTTGAGTACGACTGACAAATACACAAATAAGCACATCAAGGAGGGCCGATGAAACGACTTTATTCAGGTATTGCAATGGCAGGGCTATTAGCTTGTACGAGTATAAATGCCGAAGAATCATTAGTAGAAGGAAGAGTCAAAGATGAACTTGCCACGGCAGAACTGCCTTTTGTAATTACACCACATAAAGTGAATTACATTTTACCTGCGACCTATAGCCCAGATCCCAACATGGCACCGTTCGCTGAAGATGCCCTCATCAATCCCTACACCTTGGATGAGTTCGAGGCTAAGTTTCAAATCAGTTTTAAATTCCCTATTTGGTACAATGTCTTTGGTGATAATGGTCATTTATTCTTTGCCTATACCAATCAATCCTATTGGCAGGTTTATAACAAAGACACCTCATCTCCGTTCCGTGAAACCAATCACGAGCCTGAAGTCTTTATGCTGTTTAATAACGATTGGAAAATCGGCAGTGTAACCAATTCCTTTTGGGGCGTTGGTGCTGTGCATCAATCGAATGGTAAATCAGGACCGCTTTCTCGCAGCTGGAATAGACTCTATGCCACTATGATTTTTGATGCCGGTCCACTCGCCTTCTCAACCAAAGTCTGGTGGCGTATTCCTGAGGATGAAAAAACCGATCCGCATCAAGCTCGCGGTGACGATAATCCCAACATTGATGACTACATAGGCAGAGCTGAGTTTATTGGTGTCTATGGTATCGATGAACATAGATTCACCTTAACCCTTAGAACAAACCTAGAAGATATCGACAGAGGTTCAGCAGAAGTAACCTGGAGTTATCCTATCGTCGGCAACTTACGCCTTTATACTCAATACTTTAATGGCTATGGCGAGAGCTTAATCGATTACAACTATCACAACCAACGTATTGGTATCGGGATTTCGCTCAACGATATTCTGTAGCAAATATAAAAGTGACAGAGTACAAAAATCAGCCATAATTTGCTGCTAATCTACAAAACCTGCTGCTAAATTGCTCAGATGGATCTGAGTTTATGGCTCAGCGGGACGATTTACATTGATCCGAATGGCATTTAAGCCGATAGTCGCACACCTTTTTGTGCCCTGAAGCCGCGCCTTAACATCATGGAGGAATATGAGTTTTAGCTACCGCAGCATAGTCATGCTACTCAGTGTCATTATTTTCGCGAGCTTACTTAAGCTCGCGTTTTTTGCTGTGCCAAAAGATAACACTGCACCTATGCTTAATGCGCAAGAGGTACGCCAGGATCTCTATGCCTTATTAGATCAAATCGAGCAACACTCAGCGTTTTATGCGTTAACGCCCGATAAAGCCAGTCCGCAACTCAAGTATATGGCGAGCCTGATTGTCGAGCAGTATCAAGATATGACTCCCAATGATCGCTTTGCCGCTGAAATCACTAAACTACTCAATAGCCTCAAAGATCCCGGCGCTCAAGTACACAACTTCGATGATCAAAGCGGCGATCTCCCGTTAACCTTACGGCCACTCAACGACCAGTGGTTAGCCTTAGATAGCAGTAATAGTCCAATCAACAACGACTTTCCCTTTGTGACTCATATCGACGGTTTACCTATGAGTAAATGGGTAGCAGCCAGCCAAGCCTATTTACCTGAACCTGCAAAACAGAGCCAAGAAATGCAGTTACCTTGGCTGAAAAAACTTAACCTGCTGCGTGAAGATTTAGGGCTCAGCATCAAGCCCTATGTGCTGGTTACGCTGATTAATGATGATCTGCAAACCCAGCAGGTGACTCTCGCCCTGCCAAGCCGCGAACCGCAGACTCAATTAGTGGAAAATAATCAAGAAGATCAGACACAAGATATGAGTGTTTTTGAATTTATTAATCAGTTATCTCAGTTTGAGCGCTCCGAATTTCAAGACACTCCAAATCAATTAGAAACAGTTAACAATACTACGGTCAAACTGAAGATCAGCGATCTGTACGCCTTTGAATTGGATAGAGATCTACAGCAAGAACTGCTCAAGGGTATGACACATCCATTACTGATCATCGACTTACGTGATGCTAGTGGTTTTAGCCCAAAGTTATTGACCTTATTATCGCGATATCAAGATGCTGATTTAAATAACACTTTAGCGCCGAACGTGATGGGATTTGCACACTATCGCCGCTCACCAGAACTGAGAAATGACTATCTGCAGCCACTCAACTTTAAGCCTTTAGCTGCGCTCGAATACAGTGTGCCTCGACTAAAATCCCTCACCCGCAACTTACCCTCAGTCGATGAAGATAAATTCAGCCCTTGGTACGTTCGCACTAAACCTGCGGTGACTCCTGAAGGGCGAAATCGCTTAGCGCTGCTCGTGAGTCCCAAATGCCGCCAAGAATGTGAGTGGATTGCCTATCGCACTAAATCTTGGTCTAGGGCGAATTTGATTGGTGAAAAAACCTCGGGCGACTTTGCTCGACAGTACCATTTTAAACTGCCAAACAGTGGATTAGACATAAGATTCAGTAGTTCATTGACCTATGACGCACAGGGAAAACTCTTGTCAGGTGCTGGGACTGAGCCCGATATTTGGCTTCCCCAAAACAGTGATATTCAATGGCAAGGATTAGTGAGTTTAGTGCGTTCCGCTAAACCAAAAACTCAGATAATTCAAACATCACAACCCACTAAGCTAGCTCAAGCTAAGCTGAATTGAATCAAAAAAAAGAGCCAGCAATCTGCTGGCTCATTTCAAACATTGATTCGTTAACTGATATCAGTTAGCTAAAGAATGGATTCTAGAATTATTTCTTTTCAGTCGCTTTAGAATTGGCAACTGAACCTATAACCAAACCTTGCTTATTCACATCAAAGCTCATTTGAACTCGCATGTTGTAATCTTTAAGCATTTTCATTTCTTCAGGGATTGGCTCGCCGCTCATTTCTAACAACGTCAGCATTGGAGTGAACATCTTGCCGTAGTCAGCAGATAAGCTGTACATGCCATTCGCAGACAGTTTCTCGCCCGCTAATTTGTTTGCCAACGCCAGACCTTTATCACCGCTATACACCACTAAATGCTGACCTTTAATCGCGAGCATAGGCTTAACACCTAACTCAGGAGGCAACATCAATATGGGTGATAAGTCAGTGGCATCGCCGTTATCGGCTAATTGCACTTCGGCCAACATAGGCGCGAAAGGTTTCACCATATTGAACAACATAGATGGATTTTCGGCGCTGAGGCTGACTAACGCATCTAAGCTTTCTAACTTAGGCTCTTGATCTTGTGTGCTCATTTTAAAGTCGAGCAATGAAACGCTCATGCCTTTCACACCGTTCGCCATACCAGTGAACATGCCTAGCATAGCTGGGCTCTGTTGGCTCAACTCAGCTTGCAACTCGGCCAGTGGCGCACAGGTCAATTGCGGCTTTTGCAGATCATCCCAAATAGCCGTTAATGAAGGTGCAACTTCGTTGACATCTAAGCCTATGCCCATAGAGAAAATAGTGCTGTCGATATCCGCCAGATGTGCAGGAATAAAGCCACGCATCTTTTGCATTGCCGCAAGAATCGGTTGATTCTTAGTTTCAACCACAAATGAGGCCGCCATATGGCTTTCTTTTTCTGTCACAGAAAACGCGGTTAAACCCGCAACCGTGCGCGGCCAATTAGCAGCAATGGCGGTTAATTCGGTGCGACATTCAGGTGTTCTAATTTGCGCTAATGGATCTTCACCGACGCTTTCATTAGCAAAAAACTTCGTCAATTGCTTAGATAACATATTGCTATCGGCTGAGGTCAACGCCTTTACAATTTCCACATGGTTGATAAAGCTGATGCTGTCATCTTTAAAACCATGGGTCTTAATAATATCGTCCAATATGCCAGAAGCGGCTAATGACTGCGGCGCCTTCTTAATACCGAATGCCATTTCTAATAATTCAGGCTCGGTAATAGAAGTGCTGAAAGTAATCGTTAATATGCCATCTTTTTGGGCAAATAACAGATCAGCTTTTTCAGTTGAAGCTTCATCCGATAATGCATAAGCGCGATAATCAACATCACCCACTTTACGCATTTCGTGGGTCACGCCACTGTCTTTTTCGGCTTTATCTAATGCAGCCCAAAATGCATCCGCTTGATTGACGTCAATCTTGAATACAGGCAAAGCACCTAGAGTATAGAAATATGGTTTAATTTCATCAGGAAAACCAAAGGTTTTCAACAGTAAGGCTGGCTCTTTAATGCCATCCATATACTGCTGATAAATGCTGACGAAGAACTTACCCATAGGGCTATCCAGCTCACCAAATTCGGCAAGCGCGTTACTTGGATATTGCTGGTAATTTCCAGAAATAGACTGTAAATACGCTTTTAACGGGAAGGGTTTTAGCTGACCCGAAAAAATCGGCGTATCAGCTGGCACATAGTCGAGCAAAGGGTTTGCAGAGGCACTCGAGCCAGCACCATTCTGCGTATACCAATAACCACCCGCACCAGCTGCAATAATTGCCGCGGCAATCACAATCTTTTTCATTTAAGAAACTCCATTTAATGACAATTCAATTTTATGAAATCAATACCTAAAGTAATCCCTAGGTATTTGAATATTTATCCGCTCTTACATATCCCTTACGCAGATAATGCAAAATCAGAAAACTAAGGTATAAATTTTGCCCGATAATTTAACATTAAACCGATACAGAAGCGAACAGGATAGGGAATCAAACCGTTAAAACGCATCAGCGTTAACCTTAATTCAACAGGTTTCCAATCTTATTTCAATTCAGTAATAAAAGATCTTTAAGTCGTCGACGATTAACAAAGTGCCCAATGACACATAAATGCATCTGGGCCAAACTCACACGTCAGACCTTCATCCCGCTTCGTGGACTTTTTTAAGCGTGACGTCACCTAACTGGCGCATTTGTTTGCGGATCCACGCGGAACGCTGCTGCACATAGGACGACGGAGGTGACACTTTATAGCGCCAAGGATTCGGTAAGATAGCTGCAAGTAATGAAGCTTCATATTGGGTCAGTTTTGCCGCAGACTTGCCAAAATAATGCTTTGATGCCGCTTCGGCGCCGTAAATACCTGGGCCAAATTCGACGATATTTAAATACACTTCAAGAATGCGCGACTTATCCCAAGTCAGTTCCATCATTAAGGTAAACCAAGCTTCTAGTCCCTTACGAAAGAAACTGCGGCTAGACCACATAAACAGGTTTTTCGCCGCCTGCTGACTTAAGGTACTGGCTCCGCGAACTTTAGTGCCTTTCTGATTGTATTTCAGCGCCGAGCTTATCGCGGCTAAATCGAATCCCGTATGCTCGGCAAAACGTTGATCTTCTGCGGCGATCACCGCCAATTGTAACTCAGGAGAAATGTGCGCTAAATCGCGCCACTGATGCATGACTTCCCCCATAGGTGCAGGTGGAAATAAGGCGCGCTCAATCCGCCAAGTCCACATGGGTGGATTAACGAATCTGAGTAGAATAACCAATAAGATTGAGCAAATTAATGCCCATACTAATCCCTTGAATAGCCAAGACAATAAACGACGAAAACCACGCTTACGTCTCTGAGGAACAGGGCTATTCGACTTATTGGTACTAGGACGCCTGACATGATCTCGCATCGCATATAAAGGGGCCGTCATTTACACCATCTCATCCGCGCACTCTCGTTTCTGATATCCAGTTAAGCTAATCCATTAGGCATTCTTTACAACAACCAAGGCTTATTAGAAAACCGTTTAAAGCGTTAAGGGAGTTGCGGGCCGATCATGCTACGACAATGGAGGAAATACCAAGGATATCTTACTCGATAATCAAAGATAGGCAGAGAAATAACCACAATAACAAATCACTATTGAATATGGCGAGGGCTTAACTTGACTTGACCTCGGCAGCTTTGACGACAGCTGACCGAGGTTGCAATGGCTGATTAACGAGGGCTAGCAAGTCAATCAAACAGCTTGTTACTCGCTGCTGCGAGTCAGGTTTTCAACGCTTTCACTGCATCCAGTCGAATGATATCAATACACAGCAAACTCAGCCCATAAATACTGATATACAACCACTTAACCTCGAAAAAGACACAAGTCATGTCTATTTCACAGTAAAACCCCTCAAAACCATCTACGGGAACTTCAAAATATAGCTCAGGCTCAACCAATGTGCATAACCCTGTGAGTAAAAATGTACAACATTTTTACTCTTGAAAAAAGCCAGCAACACTAACTCTATGAATATCAATATATCTCACTGAAATGACGCTTAAATGACATCGATTCGCTTTATCGTCAATCCAGAGTATTAAATTCAACCAAAGATAAGACCTTTCTTACCGAGATAAAAAACGCCCCAATGGCAATTGAGGCGTTTAATACTTCAAATCAATAAGATGACTAGATTTCGTAGTGCAGACCACACTCACGTTTCAGCCCATTAAAGCGCGTTTCTTCCTCTGTCATCCCTAATTCAAGTGGTTTACTCGAATGGGTATCACCAACAGAAACATAGCCTTGGTCCCAAAGTGGGTGGTACGGCAAGTCAAATTGAGTCAAATATAGGTGCACATCTTTATTCGACCACTCGATAATCGGCAGTAACTTAAAGCGAGCGCCATGAATCGCCAGTATCGGCAGCGCCTCACGGGTACTGGCTTGGCTGCGCCTCAGCCCTGCAAACCAAGTACCGACCTCAAGCTCGGCCAAAGCACGTTGCATAGGCTCAACTTTATTTAAACGGTTGTATTGCTCTAACCCGTCTAACCCTTGCTCCCACAACTGACCAAAGCGTGCCTCTTGCCATGCGGCTGTCATCGGCGCTTGATATACTTTTACATTCAGTGATAAACGCTGTGTCAGCTCATCGATAAACTGATAGGTTTCAGGGAACAAATACCCTGTATCCGTGAGGATAACCGGAATATTCGCCTGTGCCTGGCTCACCATATGCAGCATCACTGCGGCTTGAATACCAAAACTTGACGACAGTGCATGATTACCGGGCAAATAAGTTAAGCCCCACAACACGCGCTCTTGTGCGCTTAATCCAGCTAAGAACTGATTTATGCGCTCAAGCTCCATCGCTTGCTCAGCCTTGGGCGCACTCAATAGCGCCGTTAACTCGGCCGTGCTGACCACAGTCGGCACTGTATCACTGGTTTTTTGTTGATGATCAGCCATGAAAATCCTTAGCGGCATCAATCACCGCCTTCACAACGCCTACGCGGACGGTGAAGTTACCAAAGGTTTCGCCTGCATCACGCTCGACGGCGTAGCGGCCAAACAGGGCATCCAATTCGGCGAGAATTTCCGCCTCTTGGATATTTTCTCTGTGCATCTTGTTCAGACGAGTCCCTTCAAAGCTTGCGCCTAAGTACAAGTTGTAACGGCCTGGCGCCTTACCCACAAGCCCGATTTCAGCGGCAAATGGACGCGCACAACCGTTTGGACAACCTGTCATCCGCACCACAATCGCTTGCTCACTGATGCCGTGTTTTGCCTGCAGCGCATCGATATGATCGATAAACTCAGGGAAGTAACGCTCAGCTTCCGCCATTGCTAATGGACAAGTCGGCAAGGCCACACAGGCAATCGAGTGACCGCGGGTTTGCGTCAACACTTGGCCCAGTAGTCCGTGTTTACGTGCTAAGCCTTCAATCGTAGCTTTATCTTCTACCGCGACACCTGCGATGATCATGTTTTGATTCGAGGTCATGCGGAAATCGCCTTTGTGGATCTTAGCTATTTCACGCAGTCCCGTTTGCAGGGTTTGGCCTGGTAAATCTTTAATGCGGCCGCTTTCGATAAATAAGGTTAAATGCCATTTACCGTCAACACCTTCAACCCAACCATAACGATCGCCGCGATCGCCAATCACTACATCACGCTTAGGCTCAAACTTCACCCCAGCGCGCAGTTCGACTTCGGCTTTAAATTTCTCATAGCCATGGTCGACGATAGTGTATTTAAGGCGTGAACGTTTACGGTTAACACGATTACCCCAGTCGCGTTGCACTGTCATGACAGCTTCGGCAAACTTCATCACGTCGTCAGTTTTGATAAAACCAAAGTCGTCAGCCAGACGTGGGAAAGTCTCCACCTCGCCATGGGTCGAGCCCATGCCGCCGCCCGCGGTTAAGTTAAAGCCAACCAACTCACCGTTTTCAGCAACGGCGATAAAGCCTAAATCGTTAGTGTAAACGTCAACATCGTTATCGGGAGGAACCGCAACCGCCATTTTGAACTTACGTGGCAGATAAGTTTTGCCATATACAGGTTCAACGGTTTCATCTTCGGTCGAAAGTAGCTTTTCTTCATCTAACCAAATTTCGGCGTAGGCGCGCGTATGGGGCAACAGATGATCTGACAGTTGTTTCGCCACCGCATAGGCTTGCTCGTGCAGTTTCGATTCCACCGGATTAGGATTACACATCACGTTACGGTTAACGTCACCACAAGCGGCAATCGAATCCAGCGCTTCACGATCTAAGTCTTGAATAATGGTCTTCAAGTTACGCTTAGGAATACCGTGGTACTGGAAGGTTTGACGGGTCGTTAAACGAATGCTGTTTGAGCTGGTTAAGGTCGACGCAATTTTGTCTACGCCTAACCATTGCTGTGGAGAACAAATACCGCCAGGTACACGGGCACGCAACATAAAACTATATAAAGGTTCGAGTTTTTGCTCTTTACGTTCGTTACGTAAATCGCGGTCATCCTGCTGATAGAAGCCATGGAATTTGATCAACTGCTGATCGCCGTCACTGAAACAGCCGGTTACCGCAGAATCTAAGCCTTCTTTAATCGTACCGCGCAGGTAATCACTGTCGGTCTTTAGGTATTCGTTTAACGCTAACTTTTGCTCACTCATGGCAACTGCCTCTTCAAATTCGGTTCGCTAACTGCACAGGTCATCACGTGTGCAGCTTTGGCTATTTTTATGCGTTTCTTATATGCGCAACGGTTGAGATTAATACACGTCTTTTTGGTAACGTTTATCGCTGCGCAGTGTTTCAAAGTAGGCTTCAGCCGCTTCGTTATTCAAACCACCGACTTCGACAGCCACCTCAATCAAGGCTTGGTGAACATCTTTGGCCATACGTTCAGCATCACCACAAATGTACAGATGCGCGCCGTTTTGCAACCATTGCCACAGGGCTTGGCCTTGTTCTTTAATGCGGTGCTGCACATAAACTTTATGGGCTTGATCGCGTGAGAAAGCTACGTCGATACGACTTAAATCGCCATTTTTCAAATACTGTTGCCACTCAGTTTGATACAAGAAATCCTGCTCAAAGTGTGGATTGCCGAAGAATAACCAGCTATCACCTTGAATACCTTGGGCCACGCGCTCCTGCATAAAGGCGCGAAACGGCGCAACACCTGTGCCTGGGCCAACCATAATAACTGGTGTGTCTGGATTCTCGGGTAAACGGAAATGCTTGTTCGACTCAACATAAACCTTAACCTGAGTGCCTTCCTGCGCAGAGGCTAAGAAGTGTGACGCGCCGCCAAAACGGGCCGCGCCGTGACGCTCATCTTCCACTAACGCTACGGTTAAATGGACTTCGGTTTCCACTTCACTTTGGCTTGAGGCGATAGAGTAAAGTCTTGGGGTTAATGGGCGTAGTAACTCAAGCAATCTTGCCGCGCTTAACGTGACAGCGCTATTTGTTAACGGATACTGGGCGACTAAATCAGCAAATTGATGCTTAAGGATAAAGTGACGCACTTGCTCTTTATCTTCGCTCAATGCTAGCAGCTCAGCGCTGCCGCTCAGTTCGGCCCATGCTTTGACTAATCCAGGATACAACTGAGTCAGCTCTTTCTTCTCAAGCAAAGCTTGCTTAAGGGTCAAAGATTCTGTGCCTAGGGTCACTAACTCATCGGCGGCCAACGACAGACCCGCTAAGACTTCATCGACTAACACTTCGTTATTACTAAACCACACACCAAGAGCATCGCCCGCTTGATAGCTTAAGCCTGAATCGCCAAGGTCGATTTCAACGTGGCGCACATCTCGGTCTGAACCGCGGCCGGTAATTTTTTGGCTCGCTAGCACTTCAGCGCTATAGGGGTTTTGCTTAGTAAACTCGCTTTCGCCAATCGTTTTAGCGGTACCGATAGATACCACACTGGCGGAAGAGGTTTCGATAAGCGGCTTAACGGCCTCTAACACATCGGCGTGCCACTGACCGGCGGCGGCCTCATAGTCCACATCACATTCAACCAAAGGTAACAATGACTTAGCACCCAGTAGCGCTAAACGAGTACTAAAGTCTTTACCGGTTTGGCAGAAGAATTCATAACTTGAATCCCCCAGCGCAAGCACTGAGTAATGTAGATTGTCTAACTTAGGCGCACGTTTCGATGCTAAAAACTTATGTAATTCAATCGCGTCATCCGGCGCTTCACCTTCACCATGGGTGCTGACCACCAGCAAGAGCACAGTTTCTTGTTTCAGTTGGCGAACATTGTATTCGCCCATTGAAGCCAGATTGACCGCATAACCTTGTGCCTGCGCCTTATCAGCGAGCGCTTTGGCGACACCACGGCCATTACCCGTTTGGCTGCCATAGAGAATCGTCACTGTTTGAGCAGTTTGCGCCTCTGCGGCGGGAGCTAGTTGGCCAGCATTGGCGGTGGCAGCAAGATAACCACTCACCCAAGCCAGTTGCACAGCACTTAACTCAGAAGTGAGTTGTTTTAGCTTCTCGACTTGTCCTTGAGACAATGGCGAAGCCAGCGATGAAAGTTCTTTTAACAACATGAGACGGCCCTATGACAGTGTAATGTCCACAAGCTTATCGCGGTTTAAGAAAAGCAAAAAAGAATAAAATCGGATTTTTAATTCCATTTTGGAATATACAAAGTGCAAAATTTAAGCTACAAAAGTGTGCACTGGTTAAAAGTTTTTGATCCGACCAGTGCAGAAACGGCCTGCTTGAGAAATATGCACTTGTGCCAAGCTAAAGTATTGCCACAATGGTCATGAGCCTGTCGAACAGAAATTTCTGTTGCCCACAGAATAGTTTGTTTTTAAAACAAAAAGTGTCCATCCTAGATTGAATGCCCGAACTGACTCGAATCACCAGCCGAGTAATCGCTTGCGATGACAGATTTTGCAGTTGAGTACGATGAAGGAAGCACAGCAGGCGGAACGATTATATAAACCATCAGGGAGTAGTCATGCAGATTGGAATACCGAGAGAAAGTCTCGCCGGTGAAACTAGGGTCGCCGCGACTCCAGCCACCGTCGAGCAGCTTAAAAAACTCGGCTTTGAAGTTGTTATTGAGGCCAATGCGGGTCAACTGTCAAGTTTCGATGATGCAGCCTTTGAAGCTGCAGGCGCGAAAGTGACAACTGACGTTTGGCAAGCCGATCTGATTTTTAAGGTCAATGCGCCAAACGACGCTGAAATCGAACAAATCAAAGACGGAGCAACTGTCGTCAGCTTTATTTGGCCCGCACAAAACCCTGAGCTGGTTGCGAAGTTAGCTAAACGCAAGATCAACGTGATGGCGATGGACATGGTGCCACGCATCTCCCGTGCCCAGTCACTCGATGCCCTTTCCTCTATGGCCAACATTGGCGGTTATCGCGCCGTTGTTGAAGCCGCGCATCAATTTGGCCGTTTCTTTACCGGTCAAATTACCGCGGCCGGTAAAGTGCCGCCCGCTAAAGTGCTAGTGATTGGTGCTGGTGTGGCAGGCCTTGCTGCCATTGGTACTGCGGGTTCGCTTGGCGCCATAGTGCGCGCCTTCGATACCCGCTTAGAAGTGGCCGAGCAAATCGAATCCATGGGCGGCCAGTTCCTTAAACTGGATTTTGGTAACGAAGAAGGTGGCTCATCCGATGGTTATGCTAAAACCATGTCGGATGAATTTATTGCCGCCGAAATGGCGTTGTTTGCTGAACAAGCCAAAGAAGTCGATATCATCATCACTACGGCGCTGATCCCCGGCCGTCCTGCGCCTAAACTCATCACTAAAGCTATGGTTGATAGCATGAAGAGCGGCTCAGTGATCGTCGATTTAGCCGCTGCAACTGGTGGTAACTGCGAATACACGCAATCGGGTGAGCTGTTTGTCACCCCGAACGGTGTAAAAGTGATTGGTTATACCGATCTACCCGGTCGTCTACCGGCGCAATCGTCACAGCTTTACGGCACTAACTTAGTCAACCTGATGAAGTTAATGTGTAAAGAGAAAGACGGTACTGCCAGCATCAACTTCGATGATGTGGTCATGCGCAACATGACTGTGATTAAAGAAGGTGAAGTGACCTTCCCGCCACCACCGATTTCGGTTTCTGCGGCGCCAGCAAAACCTGCCGCAAAAATCGCGCCTAAAGACACCACCCCGAAAGCGCCATCTAAGCTCAAATACGTGCTCGCCGCCTTAGGCGTTGCCGGATTTGCAGCCGTGGCATCGGTTGCACCGCCAGAGTTCCTGTCCCATTTCACGGTATTCTTGCTGTCCTGCGTCGTGGGTTATTATGTGGTGTGGAACGTATCCCACTCACTGCATACGCCTTTGATGTCAGTCACTAACGCGATTTCGGGCATTATCGTGGTCGGCGCTCTGTTGCAAATCGGTCAGGGTTCAACTTTGGTCACTGTACTGGCGTTTATCGCCGTGCTGATCGCCAGTATTAACATCTTCGGTGGCTTCACCGTCACTCAGCGCATGCTGAAGATGTTCCGTAAGGATTAAGGGGGTTTAACGTGTCTCAAGGACTGGTAACAGCAGCTTACATTATTGCCGCCATTCTCTTCATCTTCAGTCTCGCGGGACTGTCGAAGCAAGAGACGGCAAAACACGGCAATTTATTCGGTATCTTAGGTATGGCAATTGCCCTACTGGCTACCATTTTCAACCCTGATACTAACGGTATTGCGTGGATCTTAATCGCTATGGTGATTGGCGGTGCGATTGGTATCCGTTTAGCATTAAAAGTCGAAATGACTGAAATGCCTGAACTGGTTGCCATCTTACACAGCTTCGTCGGTATGGCCGCGGTATTGGTTGGCTTTAACAGCTTTATCGACTTACACCCACAGGAAGTGTCGCAAGTTGTCGTGGCTGTCGGTGGCGATATTAATACGACCCTCGCCGCAGTGCACGATGCTCTAAGTGAAGCGGCCAAAGCCGCCAGCAAAGAACATCTCACTGGCGCCATGCTTAACATTCACTTGGTCGAAGTCTTCCTCGGGATCTTCATCGGTGCGGTCACCTTCACAGGTTCTATCGTTGCCTTTTGTAAGTTACGTGGGCTGATTTCATCTAAACCTTTGATGCTGCCACATCGCCACAAGTTGAACCTAGTGGCAGTGCTCGTGTCTTTCGCCCTATTGGTGTACTTCGTCCAAACTGGCGGCACTATGCCGGCACTGCTATTGATGACCTTGATTGCCTTCGCCTTTGGCTGGCATTTAGTCGCATCGATTGGCGGCGCAGATATGCCAGTGGTGGTGTCTATGCTGAACTCCTACTCAGGTTGGGCAGCAGCGGCAGCGGGCTTTATGTTGTCGAACGACCTCTTGATTGTCGTTGGCGCATTAGTGGGTTCATCGGGTGCAATTCTGTCTTACATCATGTGTAAGGCGATGAATCGCTCGTTTATTTCTGTAATCGCTGGTGGCTTTGGCACAGATGGTGTGTCCTCGACTGCCGATGAAGAAATGGGCGAATACCGTGAAACCAACGCCGAAGATGTGGCGGATATGCTTAAAAATGCCACCTCTGTCATCATCACCCCAGGTTACGGCATGGCTGTGGCACAGGCGCAATATCCTGTGGCTGAAATCACCAAAAGACTGCGTGATCTTGGTGTGAAAGTCCGCTTCGGCATTCACCCAGTTGCAGGCCGTTTACCCGGCCACATGAACGTACTGCTGGCGGAAGCGAAAGTCCCCTACGATATCGTGCTTGAAATGGACGAAATCAACGACGACTTTAACGACACTGACGTAGTACTAGTCATTGGTGCGAACGACACGGTTAACCCTGCGGCAATGGAAGATCCAGGTAGCCCAATCGCAGGCATGCCAGTGCTCGAAGTGTGGAAAGCGCAAAACGTCATCGGCTTTAAACGCTCGATGAACACAGGTTATGCTGGCGTGCAAAACCCACTGTTCTTTAAAGACAATACCCAAATGCTATTTGGGGATGCGAAGGCCAGTGTCGAAGCGATTTTAAAAGCGCTTTGAGCCTGATGTAACCTTAACAGAGTGTAAATCGCTTAGGCGAAACACACTGTTTCAATGATAAAAAGGGAGCCGCTGGCTCCCTTTTCATTTCACATTTTTTTAAGCCTTTTAAGCTAGTCTCCGAACCCATAGGATGTGAGTTTTTTTCCCACAATCCCCATCGTTTTCGCCGGCAAAAATACGAAGTGGAATCTAACGCTATTTGAAGGAAAGAGTGAATGCTACTTGGACTGTTTATCCTGTCTGGCGTATTAATCAAAACCTCATTACTCGGACTTGGCTGGATATCGATTGCCATCGGCCTGAGTGGATATCTGTTATGTCGATGGTTCGATTTCAATTTGGATATCAAACTAATTGATAAATTTAGACGCCTTTTCATCACAGGTGCGGCTCTGCATCTTCTGGTCTATATCGGCTTAATCACTAAGCTTTTCCTTATCGACAGCTTAGAAGACTTACCCACATTCCTGATAAGTCACTTAATGTTTCACCACATCATCAGCGCTGCTATTGCTGCCACATTAACCTTCTTGGCGATTCGCATCTATTTACAGCAGCAAAAACTAACTCAAGCCTATCGACAGGAATTAAGCTAACTCAACAAGGTTTTGATGACAAATGCCGAAGGAGAAAGACTGGTTAAATTCATCATTAGCTTAAGTGGCATAAAATAATGGGGTACTAAAACAGATCATGCAGAGGTGGTGTCAGCAACACTGAATTCATCAATGAATTCAAACATCAGGGATAAGAATGACCCCTGATGTTTAGGGAGGAGCTAAGCCAAGATACGTTAGTCTACGGTAATATCGTTATCGCTAAGCTCTTTTGACAGGGTTTCATAATTCGTTTTAAGCTTCGGCAAAGTATCTTCTTGGATCTTACTCAGTACATTTTGCAGCAGGCCCTTACCGTAGGAAACACTGTAGTGGCGAGTTTCAATATCGCTAATGATCTGCTCAGACTCTAAATAAAAACGACGAATATCGGACAAGATGTGGCTCGGCGTCTCTAGGGCATTGGCTGAATAGCGCATATTCTCCCAAACAAACAGTCCCATTTGCGGGTGCATTTTCACTAAACTATTACCGCTCACTGTTTCAACCGTGTCGACATAACGGCTCAAAGTCGCCACGTTGTCACTCACTTCATCATAGAGCGCATGGCGCAGATGATAGTTGTTTTGCATATTACTTAAGTTATCGAACTTAATCGCCTGCGATAAACCTTCCTGTGCGGCCAAATACACCCCGACAACCGTCGCAATGATCATAAAGATCTGACTCACCCAAAAACTGGTTTTGATGAGCTCTGTATTATCGAGCTTGATGTTACGTTTGGGAGCCTCGGCGGCATTAGAGCTGGGTGTCATGTCCATATGTTTATCCTGTCAAATCAAGAGTAAAAGGCGGTATAACGCAATAAAGGGCATATCTTACACGACTAAAGAATGAGTTTCCTCAGTAAAAATCACGATTTTTACCTATAAAAAAGGAGCCATCAGGCTCCATTTTTATATTAATTGGTCAGTCTATTATGCTGCTTTTGCCACATCGAAATTGGACAATAACATCACAGCAGTACGGCCTAATAAGTGGTTGATCGTGCGATCGCCCGCTAAGCCTAACTCAGCAATCGCTTGCTGACGTGCTGTGCTCACCGCTCTAAAGAGGGTGATTTCATTGTTGGCACCACCACAAAGACTAAAGAACAGTCTCAATACTGCGCGGTAATGTTCTTCCTGCATTGCCTGCATCCACGATGTTTCTAATGCCTCTTGGCTAGAAAAATCCAGAGCCGCAACAAATAGATTGCCGATACGGCTATCTAAACGAACGAGAAAATCGCTCTTGCGTGGAAAATGGTGACTAATACCTGTACGGCTAATACCCGTAGCTTCAGATAACGTGGTATAAGACATAGTCTCAAAGCCGATAGTCAAAATTTGTCTTAACGCTTCATCCATAATCTGATTTATGGTTTGCTCAGTTTGTACTCGCGAGCGCTTAGCCATAGTAAAGTCTCCCCTCTTTTTTTAGGGGGAAAGCTTACCAAAGCCGCTCAGGGATTACTGCTGTTCACTCGGCTGCAACCAGCGTATTTCGCTTTTGTTCAGCTAGGGTTCAGTTTAAAACAGGCCTAAACGCCAATTCCGTTAACACATTCATAACATTGAATTTTGTACCAACCAGTTATGCGCTTTTTCCTCACCCATAAGTAAAACGAAGGTAGGTTGTAGATAGTGTCCAAGATCGGCTTTTCGCCAAAATAGATATTCAGGAAGGGGTTGCAACACACTCGCGCCAAAAGTCCGTTGCATTAAGCTCGAATACTCGCCTAATAATCTCGGCTCTAATTGCTCAGCGTTAGGATAAAAATCCGCCAGAAAATCCCGATAATCGGTGAATCTCGCCACTTGAGCCACTTCGTAGTGATGCAACACTTGTATCATCATAGGCGAACTCCAGTGCGACAAGTATTGCGGACTTGTTAACGCATCGAGATTGCGTCTATGGTATTGCTGCCATGCCAAGGCAAAATCACCTCGCTCCCGCGCGATACGCCAAACCAGATAAATATCGGCTAGCCATTCATGCTGATATGCGCTCAATTGAGTCGGTAATACTGTGCCTTGCAGGGCAAGGTTCTCCAAATGCCCGAGCTCATGCCATAGGGTTAATTGCGGCTGTTCGAGCAAAGGTAATTGATAGGTCACTAGATCGACACTGGCTAACTGCACTTGCGGCGACTGCAACTCGTTGACTAAGACTAGGCCCGCAATCTTATTGTCATCGACGGGCATGACCATGGCGCCTCGCTGGCCTAAATCGCGCCTAAATTGATCTAACGTAGCGGGCAGCTGCGCCAACACTTGCTTAGGCAATAATGCCAAGCAAGCGCCAAGCTCTGGTAAAGGGCAAATCAAAGCCTGCTTATCGGCAATGGGCGTCCAAGACAAGCTAGATGCAAATACCAGAGCAACTAAGCTCACTGATTAGCCATGATATTTTGAATAATCGCCGTGGTTGAAATACCATCCTCAAAGCCCAGCACTTGTACTTGACCACCGGCGGCAATCACTTCAGCGCCGCCTGCGATGTCTTCGAGCTTATAGTCGCCGCCTTTAACCAGTAGATTTGGCAGCAAGCGAGTGATAATACGTTGCGGCGTATCTTCACTAAAAGGCACCACCCAATCGACAGAGGCTAAGCCCGCCAACACGGCCATACGACGATCAACCTGATTGACTGGACGACCATCACCCTTTAGGCGTTTAACCGAGGCATCATCGTTTACTGCAACAATCAAACGGTCGCCTAAGGCTTTGGCTTGTTTGAGGTAACTCACGTGGCCCGCATGCAAAATATCAAAGCAACCATTGGTCATCACCACACGCTCACCGCGCAGTTTAGCCTGCTCTAAGGCATAGGCGAGCTGATCTTCACTCACCACACCAAAACCCGATTCTCCATGATGCAAAGCCAAAGCTTCAATAAGCTCAATGCGGCTCACGGTAGAAGTGCCAAGCTTACCAACCACTACGCCAGCGGCGGTATTCGCAATTGCGCAAGCCTGCGGTAAATCGGCGCCCGCAGCTAATGAGGTTGCTAAGGCAGAAATCACAGTATCGCCAGCACCCGTCACGTCATAGACTTCACGGGCAACGGTAGGAATGTGCAGCTCGGGCGCATTGGCGGTCACTAAGGTCATGCCCTTTTCAGAGCGGGTGACTAAGATGGCATCAAAATTATGTTGCTTGAGTAAGCCACGGGCTTTTTCCAGCAGATCCGCTTCAGAGGTTACTGTGCCAACAACGGCTTCAAACTCGCTCATATTCGGGGTGATCAACGACGCGCCCTGATAACGGCCAAAGTCACTGCCCTTAGGATCGACTAACACCATCACACCTTTAGCACGGGCAAGCGCAATAAAATCTCGCGGCTGATCGATAGCGCCCTTCGCATAATCTGACAACACCACCACATCGACAGAATCGAGTAAGGCCTCGGATTGCTTGAGCAAACGCACACTATCGGCCTTGTCGAAGGCTTCTTCGAAATCGAGTCGGATCAATTGCTGGTTACGTGATAACACCCGTAACTTAGTGATGGTTGGCTTGTCAGCAATGGTTAACCATTGGGGTTCAACCCCTAAGGTTTGCACGCCAAGCGTTAAGGCATGGGCGGTATCGTCTTGACCGACGAGCCCAGCAAGTTGGACTTGACCACCTAAGGTCGCGATATTGAGCGCCACGTTGGCCGCGCCGCCGGGTCTGTCTTCGACTTGATTAATCTTCACCACAGGTACGGGGGCTTCAGGGGAGATACGTCCCGTAGGGCCAACCCAATAGCGGTCTAACATCACATCGCCGACGACTAACACTCTGGCTTTTTCAAATGCTGGCAGAGAAACCTTCATAGTGCTCTTATCTTTATGCAGAAATTAAACCGTGATTGTACCTAATTTTCAGTAAAAATTGAGTTAGAATAAGCAGTAATTTTCAAAAGTAGTGAGTATTTTTGTGGTCGAGAAAGCCGAGTTTTCATCTTCTTTATATCATCCTAAGCATTGGCCCATGTGGTTTGGCGTATTCTTGATGCGTTTAACTCAGCTTCTACCGCTCTCATGGCAGATGAAACTGGGTAAAGGTTTAGGTCGCTTAGTGATGAAATTTGCAGGCAGTCGCACTCATACGGCGCGCCGTAACTTGGCCCTTTGCTTCCCTGAAATGTCAGAAGCACAGCGAGAAACCCTGCTCAAGCGTAACTTTGAAGAAACGGGCAAAGCCATTTTCGATACCATCAATGCATGGTGGTGGTCCGATGAAAAAGTGCAGCAGCACATGAGCATCACAGGTAAAGAACACGTGCAAGACACTCTCGATGCTGGCCACGGCGTTATCCTGTTTGCAGTGCATTGTTTACCGCTGGAAATGGGCGCACGTATCTTCGGCCAATTCCAACCCGGCGTGGGGGTCTATCGCCCACACAACAATCCTGTGATGGAATACCTCCAAGTTAAAGGCCGTTTACGCTCGAATAAAGGGCTTGTTTCTAAACGCGACTTGCGCCAAATGGTGCGTTGCCTGCGTAATCCCGATGTGATTTGGTACACGGCCGATCAAGACTTTGGCCGATCAAGCGCGGTATTTATCCCGTTTTATGCCATGCCAGATGCGGCAACGATTACGGGGGCTACCACGTTAGCCAAACTCGGCAAAGCCAAAGTCTTGCCCTTTTTTGTGGAACGTACCGAAGGTGATGAGGGTTATCGGATTGAAGTGATGCCACCGCTGGATAATTTCCCCGGCGAAGATGAGTTAGCCGATGCTATTCGCGGTAACAAGATTATCGAATCCATCATAGATAAAAACCGCGCCCAATATATGTGGTTGCATCGCCGCTTTAAAACCCGCCCAGATCCAACGGACAAATCTTTATATCAGTAACTCATTCCGTTTTTGAATACAAAAATGCCAGCAAATAAGCTGGCATTTTTTATGGCGACTTTCGATTACAATTGTCGATGATAACTTTCAATGGCAATTGTCGATGACAACTTTCAACTTCAACTCTCTATGACAACTCTCTATGGCAAGAAGCATCTAGCGCATGGGATTACAGCGAATGCTCGGTCGGTAAACGAATACCCACGTTAGTAACTTTGCCTTCATACAGCCCCGCCACCACCCAATGCAGCGATTGCCATTGGAACTGATCGCCCAGCACAGGATTTGCGCCAAGCTGTGACACTACCAGATCGGCGACTGTCATATCATCGGCGAGATTATCTAAGCTCAAGCCATAAATTGGGGCGAGATCCGCAAGCTTAACATCTGTTTCAATAAAGAAATCACCGAAGAAGCGTTGCACTTCTTTATTTTCTGGCGCTTGGCTAAAGAGGTTACTCAAGGCTTCTAAACTTTTCTCCTGACCCAGCACACAGAGTATATCTCCCGCTTCGAGGCGAGTACTGCCCGACGGATGCAGTAGAGTGTCATTCCTAAATACCGCCGCAATCCGTGTTCCATCTGGCATAGCTAAGCGTTTTAGCGGCTCACCAATGCACCACTTACTTTCACTCAAACGATAGACAAACACTTCCCATTCACTGCTCGGGTAAATTTCAACTCCCGAACGCGAAACGGGCAACGGCTTTGGGGGCAGTTCCACCTTAGCTAAACGCGCCGCAGTGGTCAAAGACGCACCTTGAACCAGTAACGATACTAATACGACGAAGAAGGCTAAGTTGAAGTACAACTGAGCACCCGGCAAGCCCGCCATCATAGGGAACACCGCCAAGATGATAGGTACTGCGCCGCGTAGTCCTACCCACGAAATAAACCAGCGGTCGCGACTGCTGAAGCTCTTAAAGGGCAATAGGCTGATCCACACAGCGACAGGACGGGCGAATAGAATCATCCCAAATGCCAGTGCAAAACCTGGGATCAGGATATCGACTAAATCTGAAGGGGTAAGCAATAACCCTAATACCAAGAACATGCCGATTTGGCTGACCCAAGTCATGCCATCCAGTACGTTTAAAATCGCATGGCGACCACGAGTCGGCTTATTGCCGAGGAAAAGCCCGACTAAGTAAATCGATAAAATGCCACTGCCGCCGAGTTTGTTAGACGCAGCATAAATAATCAGACCACCGCTTAAGACTAAAATAGAGTACAGGCCGTCGGCTAATTTGCTCAAATTAACCAGCTTCCACAGCATCCAGCCGCCGCCTAAACCTAAGCAAATACCCAGACCAAATTGCTTAATAAAGCTGATAAACATAAAGCTGAAGGACATCTCAGTGTCCACATTGGCGAGAATCGCAATCAGCGTCACGGTTAAAAACACCGCCATAGGGTCGTTACTACCAGACTCGATTTCTAAGGTTGCCCCAACCCGCTCGTTGAGACTGCGCCCTTTCAATAAGGAGAATACTGCGGCGGCATCGGTCGAGCCCACAATCGCGCCCACCAGCAAACCTTGCAACCAATGCAAGTCAAACAGCCATGCGGCCATCATGCCAGTGATACTGGTTGTGATAGCGACGCCAAAGGTCGCTAGCGATAAAGCAGGCCACAGCGCCACCCTAAAACTGGCGACACGGGTACGCATTCCACCATCGAGTAAGATGATAGCTAGCGCTAAGTTACTGACTAAATAAGCGGTGGAATAATCATCAAACAATATTCCGCCAGGGCCATCTTCACCGGCCAAAATACCCACGGCGAGGAAGATCAAAAGAATCGGGATACCCAAACGGGAAGACATTGGACTGAGTAAAACACTCACTGCAGTTAGCAAGGCGCCAATCAGAAAAAAACTATTGATGGAATTTGCATCCACAAACGCCTCCTTATACAGGTTGTTTAGTTAAACGATAGACAAATCACCGAGGTTAAAAATGACTCAACTTACAATTTTATGATTTTATATTAGCACAAAAATAGCGAATTATTGGAGCGTTAAATATTAAATTTCAATCATCTACATAGAAAACGCCATAAATGTCACTTTGCATTAACCTTGAGATAAAGGCTAACGTAAAACCTAAAGAACCGCAGAACATTTTCACACGACTTATAAAAATTAAAATAAATAAATATCAAATAGTTAAAAACAACAAGCTAAACGTAAACTTAAACCATTCAAGCTAAATCAAGCTCATAAACCTGTATAAACTAAGACTATCATAGTGAATTCAGCGCCAGACAAAACAATGTCGACTGAAACGGCGAATATTCGAACATCACCCTCAAGCCAATTGTTTTCACTCCATTTATCCGACAATCGGCTCAGCTAGGCGGACTTTGTCAGGTTGAGCATCACCCCCGTTAGAAAAGTACTTTAAAAAAGTCTCGCAAACGCTGTTTCGCAAAACCAATCAATTCAGCCACCCTTAATTCGCCATCAAAGAAGACACTATGCATAACGCCAATATTTTAGACTGAGCGATCACCATAGAAGCGTTGCAACACAGCAACTTAGATCAGGGATTTGCAGCACATAGAACAATAAAGCAGGCACAGGGTTTAATGATAAGCCGAAATACTGACAATCTTAGTCGCCAAGGAAAACCGTTAAAACAAAAATTAAGCGATAAATACGCTGTACGGATCATATTTCAGTTGAAATAATGTCCAAAATAAGGAAGGATGCGAGCTTCGCGCGCCAGTGCATTTTGCTCGTCAAATTGCCGCTCTCGTTTTAAGAGAGAAAGCTGCGTTAAACACGCTTTTTTATTAACAGGAATCGTAGTATCCGCTTATGAGTATGCTTCGCACCACAGCTTTATTATTGACTTTGGTTTTCCCTAGTCTGTCCGCTTTAGCAACGGAATATCCTTTACCAGCCGCCCAAAGCAGGCTAATTGGCGAGAACCAGTATTATACGGTTCCAGAGGGTAAACACACTCTCGAAGATATTGCTGCCAAATACCAGCTCGGTCTCAGTAACTTACTCGAAGCTAATCCAGGTGTAGATCCATTCCTGCCAAAGCCTGGTAGCCAACTGTTAATTCCATTACAACTGATCCTACCTAACGCTCCCCGTGAAGGCATAGTGATCAACGTGGCCGAAATGCGTTTGTACTACTATCCAAAAGGCAAAAAGACAGTTGAAGTCCTGCCTATTGGTATTGGCCAGATTGGTAAAGACACGCCAGAAAACTGGGTGACCTCAGTACAACGTAAGCGTGCCAATCCAACTTGGACACCGACACCACGCATTCGTAAAGAATATGCTGCTAAGGGTGAAATCCTGCCAGCAGTATGGCCAGCGGGTCCAGACAACCCTATGGGACTGTATGCGCTGTATATCGGTAATTTGTATGCGATTCACGGTACTAACGCGAGTTTCGGTATAGGTTTACGTGTGAGCCAAGGTTGCGTGCGTTTACGCCATGAAGATATCGAGCATCTATTCAAGACTGTACCTGTGGGCACCCGCGTACAATTCGTGAACCAGCCGATTAAAGCAACTGAAGAGCCAGACGGTAAGCGCTACTTAGCCGTGCATCAACCTCTGTCTCGCACTGTGGCTGAGTTTGAATCCAATGAGCCAGTCGCGATTTCATTACCTAGAGATATCGCCAAGTTTATCGCTAAAGCTGACACTAATTCTTCTGTGATCAAAAAGCTGCTCGATGAGCGTACCGGTGTGCCAATGCGAATTAATCAATAATTCACTGGCAAATATCACCTAAAAAAATACCCGCTATCAGCGGGTATTTTTTTGTCATTTATTAGATGATTAAACACCTAATAGAATAACAAGATCAATCACATAAAGGTGCACATAGGGCTAAGAAGTGAGTCATAGCAGCACTGTTTGCCAATACGCGTTGGTCGAAGTTTTGCAGCGCTGGTGTTTCGGTACAAGCACCCACACGGGCACCGCTTCGCACTAAACACGCTTCAAACGACGTATCGAAGTGATTGAAGATCAAGCCATCCTTCACAGGACACGCATCAATCTCGCCATCCACAGCAATCGGGAAATAACCGCCTAAGGTATCGCGCAAATCGAGGCTAAAGCGTCCTGGCACTTGGCTTGGCTCAAAAGAATACACATAGGCTTCACGGCTCAAGACATCTTCGTGGCAAGTTAAAATACCGTCACGGCAAGCGGCAATCAGTAACTGCGCATGATCTAACAACAACTTACCTTCCACCGACGTATGTTCGTTGGCTTTAGGTTTACCATTCTCAAATACAAAACCGCGATTTGGATTTTCACCGTATTTGTTAAATCTATGGCCGCGGCTGAATCCGGTTGGATTAACGAGGGGCAATAAACTCAAGTTCACCCGTTCAAATAGGTCTGGTGAAGCTTCACTCAAAAAATGCAGCAAACCCCAAGGGCCAGCAGATTCTTCGCCATGAAATCCTGCGCTGATCAATAAAGAAGGTAAGCCTGACTTAGCGGCGGGAGACTGATACAAGCTAACCTTGTATTTACCGACTTCACCCAAATTCTTCTCAACCATGCCCAAACGGGTCATTTCCTGCTCAAGCAGCAGATAAAAATTATCAATATCAGTGCTTTCACAGTTAAAAATATCGCTTTTCCACTGAAAGGATTCGAACGGGGATCTGCTTACCATATCTTGTACTTATGCCAGAAAAAGAACTGTGCCATCATAGCAGTTCTTTTTAAAAACTGAATGCTATTCAACTGATTTCGATGAAATCCGAGCAGTCGCTAACCACATCGCAATCGGTATCGATACCTGTTGATGGGTTAATCGCCACTTGGTAACGGCATTCAGCTTCGATGAGTTATTTAACGAATTCAAAAAATATGCTCGGCAGGATGCACTTATGAAAACTCACATCGCCTTTTTTATCGCCCTTGCGACCAGTGCTTTTAGCAATACGCTGCTGGCACAATGCAACGCCGAGTATGATGCACAAGCCTTATACGCGCTCGAAGCGAACCTAAAAACCTACACACTCGAAAATGGCTTGACGGTGCGGTTACTGCCCATGGCTGATAAACAGACAGTCACAATCGCCAGCCAATTTAATTTAGGCGCCCGCAACGAAGCTGAGGGCCAAAGCGGTTATGCCCATCTGTTTGAGCACATGTTATTTAAGGGCAGCGAAAATGCCCCCGGCGATACCTATGCCCAGCAGCTCAGTGCCTTAGGTGCACGTTTTAATGCCAGCACACATTTTGACTACACCAATTACTATGTGACGCTGCCAAGCCCAGCATTAGAACTGGGGCTGTATCTCGAAGCCGACCGCTTTATCCGTCCAAGCCTTAATGCCACTACCGTTAAAAATCAGCAGGAAACCGTACTGCAGGAAATGGCGCAAACCATAGATAATCAGCCCTATGTCCGCAGCGCGATGGCGTTCTTACTCGATCAAGTGCAAGGCACGCCCTATGGCCACGGTATTATTGGTAGTCGCGAAGATATCTTGCAAGCCACACCTGAAAGTCTCACCGCCTTTCACCGTGCTTATTATCGCCCCGACGCGATGCAGCTTTCCCTTGTCGGCAAGTTAAGCCCACAAACCCTGCAATGGATTGAGCAAGATTTGGCGACTTGGCCTAAACCAGCGACGACTAAGCCTAGATTCACTGAGCTGAACATCCAGCCTAAACAAGTGCATGCTGAGTTAGTCGATGAGCGCGGACCTTGGCCTGGATTACTACTCGCTTGGCATACCGTAGGTAAAAATCATCCCGATGCGGCAGCGATTCAACTGCTCGAAGGCTATTTATTTCAAAATACCGCCAGTGCAATCGCGAAACTCAGCCAGCATAATCCCGCGCAGATGCTCAGCTATTCCCTGCCCTTTGAGCTAGAAAATCATGGGATTGCCAATATTGTCTTAGTTCCACGCGCTCGCACTTCACTCGATGCCTTAGTGGAAAAAGTGCTGGGGCTTGTCGCACAAACGCAGCAAGAGACTCTGGATGAAACCAGCCTGTGCACACTTAAACAAGTGTGGTTAAACAATCGATTACAACAACTCAGTGACACCCAAGCATTAGCCACGCAGCTTTCGGCGACCTCAGTTCAAGATAAAGACCATCCCTTTAGCGCGCAGTGGCTGCGGATCAATGCTGTCACGGCAGGCGATATCCAAAGAGTCGCAAAACAGTATTTTACTCAAAACTATGTACGGGTCGACCTACTGCCACCTTGGTATATTCGCTGGGGAAAAACGCTGCTGGAATGGCTGCCTGGTGATATGAGCGACAGCCTAGAGGATGCGGTATTATGATGAACCTAACTCCTGTAACTCACGGACGACCTAAACAACTACAAGGCTTAATGTGCTGCGCAGCGGCGTTATTACTGAGCGCCTGTCAGCAAACGCAAATCGTCTTTACACCGACTGAACCACCGAGCTTAGGTAGCTTCAACACGCCCTATCCTTTAGACAATCATTTACCCAAAAGCGGCGTCATCATCCCCGCAACGGATCCAATGTTTAGCGATGAAGTCTATACCGAATTGGATTTACCCTATCAGTTACATAGACTTGCCTCAGTACAAAGCAATCATGATCTAAACAGTAATAACCTAAGCACTCATGCTCTAAGCAATAACAGTCTAAGCAACAGGGTCAGTTTAGCAGCGATAAGTCCGCAGGCTCCCTTCAATAATCCCGATATTTTACAGATTGCCTTGCAAGAAAAAGCCCGCGCACTGGCGATTAGCCTCGCAGATCCCTGCCTTGAGACCTCCAGTATTCGCGTCAGCTTGCATAGCATAAATCTAAGCCTCACCTGCCCCGACGATGTTAATCATATCTACGGTTTGCTAGTGCAATTTTGGCAGCCAAATGCCTTTATTGATGCGACAACCGCCCCCGTCGATGTTGACAATATTCGCCGTCAACTCAAGCTCAATAAGCACTTGAATGCTTTTAGTGGCGCCGAAATAGATAAAGTGTGGCGCGAAAAACTGCTGGGGCCTGAACATCCCTATAATCGAGTGCTCAATAATGATGAGCTATTCGATTCGCTTAGCCTAACGCAACTGCAACAGATCCAGCAGCAGGCGGCATCGCAAGCACAGTGGCATTTATTTCTACCCAACAAGCAGGCTAAAAACGCCGAATTTAATCTTCAAGCCAGCATTAAACAGTGGCCTATGTTGACGACATCCTTGCCTAAATCCTTGTCTAAATCGTCATCGCACGCGGATAAGCTAGAAACAACCACACCTAAGCAAACCCAAAAGATTTACCTTATCGATGCGCCGGGCAGTGTGCAAACTCAAGTCCGCCTAGGTTATCGCATAGACTATCGCATAGACCATTCCATAAATCATGCCATAGGTCATACCGTAGATAGTGAATTAGGCGATATGTCCGAGACGAGTCAACTCAGTTCACAGGAAATAGCCTTAAGCTGCCGCAGTTTATCCGCGCTGATGGGACGCAGTTTTTCGGGCAGACTCTATTATGATTTGCGGGAAAAGCGCGGTCTCACCTATGGCATTTACGGTCAATGTGCCAATGCGCCGCTGTCCAGCAGCATCAAGTTTTACGGCAGTACAGCCATAGAACATACGGGCGCGTTTGTGGTGGGCATACTCGATCACCTCGCGCTCGTTAAAACCCAAAGTGCCAGCCAAGGCGAAATAAATGCACTTAAAACCTATTTGATGGGTGAGGATTTACTCAGCCAAGACAACAGCATTCAGCGTGAAAACCAATATCTCCAACAACTTGCGACAGGATTAACCCAAGTTGATGTGCAACAGCTGAATGCAGAGTTGCAGGCTCTAACGCCAAAAAGGCTGCAGCAGTCAGCCAACGGAGCATTTAGCGGTGAGCCATTGATTATCTTGCGGGGCGATATCGATAGAATAATCCCAGACTTAACCTCTAAGCTGCCAGAGTGGCAGCTTGAAAGGGTCAAGGTGGACTAAATTCTGAATGCAAAAAAGCTAAAAGCTAAATAGTAAGACTAGCGCACTCTGTGGTAGCAACGTTCTGGGCGACCGATGGAACCATAACTCTGATCCGCCGCCAGCTCATTGCATTCCAACAAAAACTCTAAATAACGCCGCGCGGTAGAACGGCTAACGCCTAGCTTTTCACCCACCATTTGCGCCGTGAGTTTATCCTGCGGCTTAGCATCAAACACTTCACGGATTTTCTGTAGGGTCAATTGGTCAACCCCCTTTGGCAAACGAGCAGCAGCCTTAGTCGTCCCTGTCGGCACTTCCATAAAGGCATCGACTACGGATTGAGTCAGCTCTTCGGTGGCAGAAAGTTTGAGCTGCCGGCTCTCAAATCGACTCAGGGCTTGATCTAACCGGCTCAACAGTACAGGTTTCACCAAAAAATCGAACACGCCCAGCTGCATGGCTTTTTCTAAAATCTGCACTTCCTTGGCCGCAGTGAGCAATACCACTTCGCTGCGGATCCCTTGGCTGCGTAATTCTGCCAGTAAATTCAAACCATTACCGTCGGGTAAATACACGTCTAGCAGTAAGAGGTCCGGCGTGATGGCGCCCAATAAAGACCGCGCGGTACTGATATCGCTGGCCATGCCAATCACTTTATAACGATTGGTCGAGAACAAATATTGCGCAACCAAATGGGCGACTTCGACTTCATCCTCGACGATGATCACTGTATGCATTAAACGGTACCTACTTCAGGTATAAGGTTTAGTGGGAATATACACAGAAAAACGCGCGCCACCTAAATCTGAGTCGGCAAACTCTAAGCTGCCATGGCAGGCACACAGGTAGGTATTGACGATATACATGCCCACACCGTGCTGCGCCCCTTGCTTAGAGCTGTAATCTGGATCGAATATCGTGCTGTACTCGGTTTTAGAAATCCCATCGCCACTGTCTTCCACATCAAAAATCAGGTTAGAGGCGGTTTCATCTAAGGTCACGACCACGCGGCGGGGCTTATGATTGTTCGCCCTGTGCACGGCCTCAATGGCATTATCGATAAGATTGCCCATAATCGACACCATCCGCTCTAGCATAATGGCGTCTTGCACATCGCTGAGTTGACTATCTGGGCTGATTTGAAACTCAATATTGAGCTCTTTCGCCTTGTGATACTTACCCAAGAGTAATCCGGCGATCGTCGGCTCATGGATTTGCGACAGTAATAAATGGATTTGAGCCTGCCAACCTTGGCTTTCTTGACCGATAAATTCGACCGCTTTGTCGTAGGCTTTAAGTTGCAACAAGGCGCCTAGAGTATGGAGTTTATTCGAGTAATCATGGGTTTGCACTCTGAGCATTTCGGCAAACTCTTGCACTTTGGCCAGTTGTTGGCTCAAGCGCTCAATTTCATCGGCGGGGCGCATCGTCAGCAGCAAGCCATCATTTTGATCCCGCACCTGAAACGGCACCCGCGACATCACCAGCCATTGATCATTGGCAAATAACTCGAATCCCCTGATGGTTTTGTTTTGGTTCGTCAGTAGAAAGTCGGCGTGCTGCGGCAATAAATCACTCAACATCAGAGTATTAGGTTGGCAGGTCGGAGATAAAGCTAAAATCTCCCGCGCCCTTTGATTCAACTTGCGGATACGGCCATCGGCATCCAATGCCACCACGCCCATTCGCACTGTGTTAAGAATGGCGTCCTGCTCGACGAATAAACGGCCAATTTCAGCAGGTTGCAAGCCGAACAACATCTCCCGCACTTGCCGTCCCATCCAAAAAGCCACCAGCACGCCCATCAATAACACCCCTAGGACTGTCATGATAATTTCAGGAATACGTTTATCGATTAACGCGCCCACGGACTGACTCAAAAAGCCCACGGAAACCAAGCCGATAATTTGACCTTGCTCGTCCAGCACTGGCACTTTACCGCGAATAGAACGACCTAAACTGCCCTGCGCCTCGGAGATATAAGACTCCCCTTCTAATGCCGCTTGGCTGTCACCGCCCTCCATCTTCTTGCCAATTTTATCTGAATCTGGGTGCACGATACGGTATTTATGAGTATCGCCCACCACGATAAAATCGGCCTTAGATGCTAGACGTATTCCTTCTATCGCGGCCAGCAATTGTGGGCTCGAATGCCCAGTCTGCAAAGCCGTAATCACATCGGTCCGTGTCGCGACCGCATGGGCCAGCCCTAATGCCTTAGCGCCCGATTGCTCAGTAATACTGCGACTCAAAATTTGATAGCTGATGCCGCCAAATAAGGCGCACAGCAACAAACTCAGGCAAGTCACCCCACTGATTAACCACGTTTCTAAGCGCTTAGGGCGTCTCATTAGCGTACCTTTACATTAAGAGGCTTTCGCCAATTTATCACTACGATGACTACGAATAAAACCGATCAATGGCACAGCCAGCATCGCAATTGCCACAATCAAGATAGTCAGTGTTAGCGGGCGTTCCCACAGGAAGCTCAAAGAACCATCGGAGGCGATCATAGCACGGCGGAAGTTACGCTCAATCATATCCCCAAGGATGAAGCCCAGTAGCAGCGGCGCCATCGGAAATGCCAGCAAACGTAGCACCACAGCAACAATCGCAAAACCTATCATCAAGAACAGATCGAAGGTATTAAATGAGACTAAATACACCCCAATCAAACTGAAGAACAAAATCATCACAGTCAGAATCGACTTAGGCAAAGCCAGCACTTTGGCAAAATAAGGGATCAGCGGTAAATTCAGCACCAGCAGAATAATATTGCCAAAATACATAGAGATAATCACAGACCAAAACACGTCTGGACGCTCTTGCATCAACATAGGGCCAGGTTGAATACCATAAGCGATCAATGCACCGAGCATGATTGCTGTGGTACCCGACCCCGGAATACCTAAGGTCAATAACGGGACAAATGAGCCAGTACAGGCCGCATTGTTAGCCGACTCAGGCGCCGCAACACCGCGAATCGAGCCCTTACCAAACTCATCGCGTTTCGCGCCGCGGGATAAATTACGCTCAGTACCGTAGGCCATAAAGCTGGCAATCGTTGCGCCTGCGCCCGGTAATACCCCAATCAAAAAACCAAAAATCGACGAGCGACCAATCACAGGCGCTATCTCTTTCACTTCCTCTTTGGTTAAGCGAGTGCTACCAATAGGCTGCGCTGAAAAGTTGATGTTTTCTGTCGACTTCGGCGGCTTAATCACATTCATTAACGCTTCCGACAGGGCAAAAGTTGCCATAGCGATTAACAGAAAACTGATGCCATCGAGTAAATCTGGCTGACCGAAGGTGAAGCGTTCCATCCCCGAGAAAGGATCGATCCCCACTGACGAGAGCAACAAACCTAAGTGAGTCATCATCATGGCCTTGAGGAAATCGCCACGATTCGAAAACGCTGCAATGGCCGTCAAACCGAGGAACATCAAGACCACATAATCGCCCGATTGAAAGCTCAGTGATACTTGCGCTAATAACGGCGCCGCGACCATCAGCATAATGGCGCCGATAGTGCCGCCGGTAAACGAAGCATAGGCCGCAATCGCTAATGCTTTGCCCGCCATACCTTTTTGCGCCATCGGATAACCATCAAATGACGTCGCAACCGTTCCTGCCACGCCCGGGGCGTTGATCAGAATTGATGAAGTCGACCCACCAAAAATAGCGCCGTAGTACACGCCCGCCATTAGGATCATCCCTGAGCTGGGGCCAATGCTGTAAGTCACAGGGATCATCAGAGCGATCGCTGTGATCGGCCCTAATCCCGGCAGCATACCGATCACTGTGCCGACCAAGCAGCCTAAGACCACATACATGAGGTTTTGCAATTCAAACGCGGTCGATAGACCAATAAACATTGCATCGAACATAGTTAACTCCAAAGAGAACCTGAGGCCAAGTAGATACCTAAGACTTGCGTCATCAACACCCAGAACACCAACACCACGGGCACAGAGGCGAGCAGCAAAATCTTAAAGCGGCGCTCTCCCATCAACCAAAATCCAGCGACCAAAAACAATAAAGTAGCGACAACAAACCCCAACGGTTCCAGTCCGGCGGCATACAAGACCATAAGCACAATCAGCGCCGCGGTTTGTTGTAAGGCGGCTTTAGTCAGCAGCGCCCCCCGCTGTTGAACCGTGTTTCCTTTCAGCAAGACGGCAACCAGAGAAAACAGACTAAACATCAGCCCCATGGCAGCATAAATCTTCGGCATAGTGGAAGACGTCACGACTTCAAATTCTTCAAACGGCAATAAGGGAATTTGCCATGCCAGCACGCCATATCCGGTAAACACGGCGACAAATAGCAAGGAACCAATCAGATCACGATTCAACATCTGTCACTCCTTACTTAATAAAGCCCAGTTGCAACATAGTGGCTTTAAGCTGTTGCTCCTGTGCTTCCAATGACTTAATGAATTCGGCTTGGGGTTCAAACAAATTGATCCAACCATTACGGGCACGCACTTGTTCCCATTCTGGCGTCTTAATCAGCGCCGCAAACTTGGCCACATACTCATCAACTTTGGCTTTAGGCGTATCGGGTGCCGCAAAAAAGCCGCGCCAGTTAGTAAACGTCATGTCATAACCGAGGGATTTAATCGTCGGAACCTCTGGATGCTCGGCAACGATTTCAGGTGCTGTCATCGCAAGGATCCGCCCTTGACCACTGCCTGCAATTTCTAACGCTTCACTGAATCCCGTCGACAATAAAACGACTTCGCCTGAGAGTAAGCCAGCCTTAGCTTGACCGCCCGCATCGTAGGGAACATAACGTAAACGACCGCCATCTAAGCCCGCCGCCGCAATCGCTTGCGCCGCAACTAAGTGATCCATACTGCCGCGCGCTGAGCCGCCAGCGATATTGAATTTTTGTGGATCCGCCTTAAAGGCCGCCAACACGTCGTCCCAGGTTTTCAACGGTGAATCATTACGCACCACAAAGGCACCGTAATCGGCGACTATGCCTGCAACCGGCGTTAAATCACGATAACTAAACGGGATTTGCCCAGAAAGTGCACGAAGCACAATCGGAGTCGAGTTAACCAGTAAAATGTCGCCCTGTTTGTTTTTCGATTTGATCATAGAGGCTATTGCACGACCGCCACCGCCGCCCGAAAGGTTCTCAAAAGAGGCATTACCATCAATTTTCGACTTCACTAAGGCTTCACCGACGCCACGCGCCGTGGTATCCCAACCACCGCCTGGACCGCCAGGAATGATAAAGTGGATATCAGCACTCGCCATGCCAGAGACACCCAGTAACAGCGCACTCATGACTAAAGATTTCATTTTCAACATGATTCATTACTCCTAAAACACGTATTGCAAACGGGCAGCAAAGGCATCGCCCACATCTTCATTGCCGACTAAGGCAATCGTGCCTGCGCCATCGACGGTAGAATGGATGTAGTTAGCCATCACTTTGATTTTTGGATTAAAGTAGTAAGACACGCCTAAGGTATAGGTCTGAGCTTTAGTACCTTGAAAGTCGGAGCTTGCATCCACGCTAGAGAAACGTGCTGCCAATTCCCATGCATCGGTTACGCCCTTAGGCTGAGAAAACACCGCGCTGCCCTTGGAATAGCTACGCTGTTCGCCCGTTAAGAAATAACTCGCCTGCAGGTAATACGCCTGATAACGCTCACCATCGAGCACTGACTGAGGATCTTGGGTGTTTAAACTGCGCTGGGCGTATTCGCCCTGCAACAACAAGGCATTATGTTGAAATGCCAGCTCTAAACCCGCTTGGTTTAGTTGATCAATCGCCGCAGTTTCACCACCAGCGACATAGTTAATCAGGCGAGTATTCGTCTCGCGCAGTTCGCCGCGAGCAAAGCTGGCAGACAAGTCATCGCCGCCCATTTGACGCGCTGAGTACCACAAGCCAGCATGCAGCACTTGGCCCGGTTCTTTGGCCTGTGACCAAGTCACTCGCGAGCTAAGGGCATAGTTCAAATCATCAGTTTCATCTTTGCCATCGCTACCAAAGGCATCGTTTTTATAAACACCCAAAGCGTAACGTAAACCTGTGCTGGGGAAATACTGATAGGCAGAAACACCCCAGCGGAAGTACGGCGACATAGTATCGGCGAGGCTAGAACGTTCGATCAGTGCAATGTGATTACTGCTGGTGAGCGCATCAAGGCTGATATCCTCACGCAACTTACCAAATTGCAGTTTAGGGCCATTCTCAAAACCCGAGTAACGCATCCGAGCCATGACGATTTCAGCGGTATTTTCAGCAAATTCAAGCAACAGCTTGTAATCCCAATCCTGTAATTCGCCTTCAACAAAGGTACGGACTCGGCGGGGGAAAATATCCTGCGCGCTACTGCCGTTATGTTCGGCGTTATAGGCACCATTGAAGAGGTTGTAATCGAGTTGAATGCGACCCCCTATCTCAAAAGCTGGCGCGCTAGGCTTAGATGGAGTAGCAGTGGCATTCGCTGCCTGCTGTTGTTTTAGCTGGTTAACTTCTTGAGTCAATTGGGTGAGTTGTGCTTGGAGCTCTTGTGGCGTTAAGTCTTGCGCATTCGCAAAACCAGTAAAAGCCACAGCGGTTGCCGCGGCAAGTAAGGTCAATCTAGGCATCAATGCCTCCTGTATTGCAGTCTGCCATTCCCTGTGGGAGTGCCTGTGTTATTAGAATTGTGTCAGGTCTGTGACGGACTACTTCCTCGCCCAGAGGATGAAATGTATCGTTAACATTTCGTTAAAGATATTTAACGCACTTAATCTTCATTAAGGGATTTAAGGTGACTAAAAATCATAAAGTTCATGAACAAAATGAACTTAACTCAAGGGAAACGGCTTGAAGTGCACAAAACGGGTAAGAATGAGAGATAACTCAATGAAAATATGGCATGAATATTAGCGGACGCTGAATGTTAACAGATGAGTGAAATCACAGAGAAATAGGACGAATCTGCTCTTATGAAGTTAAACCAAGCATAGAAGCCACTCACAAAAGCAAAGCGCCGTTAAGCGCCTCAGAGGGAACTTGCACCAATACTTGAAAGGATATTGAATAGGATTGAGCTGGATTTCGGCGATAAGCATTAGCAACGATGAGCAAATAAGAATGGTCGAACAAAAAACACCAAATGCTAGACCCAAGGATGCGAGTACTTATTTGTTCGAGCTAATTGATTCAAGCTAATAAATTCGAGCTTTCGCTTAGCAATCAGAGCTTATTGCCTGCATTCTCGCTGGTAGGCGCGGTGCCATTATCACCCTGCGCCATCTGTGCATGGCCTTGTTCCATCTGCTGTAAATCTTCCATCGCCGAATCCTGCGATAAAGCCAGCGGATCGGGTTCTGCGGATAACGCCGCCGTATTGTCGGCATGCGCGGTATCTGGCGCAGTCATTTGTTCTGTAAGTAATGGATTGAAACCCTTTTCAACATCCAGCTCCTGAGTCACGGGAGACACTTCAGTATTGAGCGTGCTATCACTCACATTCGGTAACCAGTCACGCAATTGTTCGGGTCCAAAACTAAAGCCCAAGGCGATGACGACCGTTGCCGCAGCAACATACAACCAAGGGCGAATCGCCCGATTATCGCCTCTTAATGAGCCATTTTCACTGGCATATAAGTGCGCATCCGAGCGTTGAGCTCCTGGCGCGATCGCTTTTAGCATGTCAGGCAAGGCATCAAGCTCGGGACCTTTAATCCGCTGACCAATAAACTGGCCGCCTTCGTAAATCTCCATCTGATGGCTGGCAACTTCACCGTCAACCACACCAGAACTGGTAATAATCAACTTATTACAACAGACTCGCCCACTAAATACGCCGCACACCCGCAACTCATCACAGCTGACTTCACCGGAGATCTCGCCGCCAAGTTCGATCTTAATTTGTCCCGCTGAGCCAATCTTGCCCTGCAATTTACCTGCAATTAATGCCGTGCTCTCTAACTGGATGTCACCCTCAATCGAGGTTTGCGCACTGATAAAAGTAATGCCATTGCCTTTGCTAGCCATAGGATTCATTCCATATCATTATTTTTGTGACAAAGATGTTAAGGTAAAAGTCCCCGAGAATAAAGCACTGGTTTCGTTTAGTATTTGACCTAAGCCTCAGAGCGGGATTTAAGTCACGCCAGCGACTATGTTACCCTGAACATCTTGCAATATGGCTCCCGAGTACCTAAGTATGAGTAGCATGATGTCTCAAAAAGGCGAGCGCTGATATCGCGCTAAATCAAAGCTAAAGCACACACTGACTGCAGTAAACACCTTAAACAACCGCCAACGAGACCCCGACATGGCTCATTCAAACTTCGCTAGCTCGCAATCGATAACGCCAATGATGACGCCACTGGAAGTGTATCGCGCCAAAGTGAGCGAAAATCTAGTTGACGATCCGGCGCAGCAACAGGCGGTGTTGGCGCTCGATATGTTATTTAAACAGTTGATGCCACAAGCCTATTCAGCACGCCTCTCCCATTCACAATCCATCAAAGGCTTGTATCTGTGGGGTGATGTCGGTCGGGGTAAAACCTTTCTGATGGATTTGTTTTTCGATTGTTTGCCGAGTCATGGCAAGTTAAGACTGCATTTCCACCGCTTTATGGCACGGATACACAATGCACTGCGTGAGCATTCGGGTAAACGCGATCCGTTAACCCTGATTGCTAAAAATCTCGCGAAAGAGTGCAAGGTGCTGTGTTTCGATGAATTTTTTGTCTCAGACATTGGCGATGCCATGATACTCGCAGGGCTATTTGAGTGCCTATTCGAACAAGGTGTGGTGCTAGTCGCGACCTCAAATATTCCTATTGAGCGCTTATATGAGAACGGCTTAGCCAGACACAGATTTTTACCTTGTATCCAATTGCTGCATACGCACACGCAAATGCTGCATCTCGATGGCAACCAAGACCACAGAATGCACGCCATCAATGCCGCATTAAACAACGGGATTGGCATTGATAGCGCTGAAATGAGTACCTCGATTTCCCGCAATATCGGCATTACCGGAACACTCGATTTTGAGCAGATTTTTGACAAGCTAGTGAATGGGTTAACGCCAAATACACTCAGTATGAGCGCTATTGGCATTAGCGATACTGGCATTAGTAGTACTGGCATTAGCGGTTCTAGCATGAGTGATAGCAAAATGAGCAATGCTAGCCTCACCATCTGCAACCGTGAAATCCCAGTGATCCGCGCAGCTTTAGAGCCCACAGACAACGCTGTTGCTTGGTTCGACTTTTATGCCCTGTGTGACGGCCCGAGATCCCAACTCGATTACATCGAAATCGCCAGTCGATTTAAGATCTTAATGGTGAGCGGTGTTCCCAAACTGGGCGGCGAAGTGAAAGGCTGGATCCGTGCCCGCGGCACGGAGGACGGCACAGGAGAAAACCAAGCCGCAACGACGGGCGAGCGCAAACTCTCCTACGCCGCCAACGACGACCCTGCGCGACGTTTTATCAGCTTAATTGATGAGTTATACGATCAAAATGTCAGCCTTTATCTCAGCTGCGACGTGCCACTGAGCGAACTCTACCAAGGTGGCGCACTTAGTTTTGAATTCCGCCGTACCTACAGCCGATTAATAGAAATGAGCCGACATGAATTACCGCAAAACAATTGATTATTTATCGCTTCGCATAAATAAGAAAAGAGATAAAAAAGAGACAAGAAATAAGCACCACTCGTTTACGTCTCATTTATCCATTTATTATCGAACAATCCTGATCACAAGAAATAAAAACGCTCAAAGGAACAGTCGATTACAAAGGTTTTATACAAAAAGAATACTAACTGTTTGAACACTCTCTTTAAATGCTGATATTAAACATGAAACTAACGACCTAAATTGCTTTATTAGAGCCTGATTAAACCAGCAAAAATTCACTTTAAC
>NZ_VXCT01000003.1:0-156619 GCF_052850535.1 Shewanella sp. 1180_01 | reverse complement strand
GTGCCGATACGCCTAGTGCAAAAGCTTCTTCAAAGTTTTCACTTTCTGTTTGGGCTAAGGGCTGGGCGGAGACAGTGCGCACGGTATTGCCGTGACGGATATGCACCATCTCGGTGGCTGCTGGCGTTAATGGCGGCTCAGGTTCAACGCCGCGCATTAGCTCGGCGGCCTCCATCGTTGTCATGCTCAAGTGTTCTTTGGCGGCTAGCTTATTGGCCTTGGTAAATTTGATAGCGTGGCGTTTGTGTTCCCTGCCGCTAGTGCTATCGCCAAAGCCAACGGCTTCAATACATTCCGCTTCGCAGATCAGCAGACCAGAGAGCGTGTAACACACCACCATGCTGTGCAGGTCGTCTGGGTCAAAACGGGCAACGATCTTCTGGCCGACATAGGCAAATAACTCATTGTGGTGGTAGCGGTTTTTGCGGTTAGCTATCGCGCCGCCAGCGTCCAAAATAAAGGTTCCGTCCTTCTTCACCCGCACCGCTTCGGCGCTCAGGAGCAACATGCGCTTTTGTTCAGCAGTGGCTTTACGCACCGTGGCGTTTTGATAGCTAGAGATGAATGCTTCATCAAACGACATAATGCCGCGGCATGCTTCGGTTTCACGATTTGGTCGAGCGTTAAAGCGTTGCACACCTTCGGCTAGCCCCTGCATAAACACCTCTGCAGCAACGGCTGTACTGCCGTAGTTGTCGGGTTTTGCGGTAGGATTTGGCCCCGTATACGCGCCAGCAAAAGCAAGGTGTTTATCAACAAACTCACCTAAACCGCCTACGCCAAAGGCACGTTCTATCGGTTTAGCTTGACCATGGCCTTTGCCTAAAATCACACTCGACCAATGCAACGTGATGCCAAGCATAGGGATCAATCCCATAGGGTCATCTGGCTTAACTTTAAAGCGATAACGATTTGGCACACCGCCAGTGATCCACTTGTTGGCGGCCGCGCGAGTGTTGTCTATGGTGATATGTTTGGGGATGCCATATTGATTCACCACATCCATTAGCGACAGGCGAATAGTGTCGGTGTTTTCAGACACACCAACGCGCCAAGCGAGGATCTTGCGGGTACGAATATCTGCCCAAAACCATGTTTTAGGGCGCAGGATCTCGCCGTTATGCCAGCGCACAAACACGTTGTGTTGATAGCCGTCACCGTTGATCCACTCCATCGCCTCAATATCAAGCACGGTACGTTGCTGCGCTGGATAGAGCATCATTAGTGCATGCTCACCTTGGCGCAGCATAACTTGTTGCTCAAACGGCACTTCTTTATCTAAGCGGCGTTTAAGGCTATCTACCGAGGGCACTTGCCAACCATGTTTTTTGGCGGTGTCTAACAAGGCCCAATAGCTAGTGGCAAAGTTAGGTTGTTCTAACCGCAGGTAGTCGGTTTTAAACCATTCCCACGCTTCATCACTCACGGGGGCTAAACGGTTAGCGGCGTTGTTCATGGCCGCAATTTTGTTTTTGGTCAACAACTGCGGTGCCCAATCGGCTTTATCAAAGCCTTCGACCTTTTTACAGTCACGGCGCAAGGTTGGCACGGCTACACCAAACTCAACGGCGATATGCTCATAAGCCGCCATTTTGTTGGTACCTGTTTCCACTAGCGCATAAAAGGCACTGACATAGGCCAGTTTGCTTTTAGCGACAGATTGCGCATGTTCACCTGCACGTTCCCACAATTGCCACAGGCTCGCGGCATCGTAACGCTCACGCGCGGCTTTAGGTTTTGGGGCATTCAGCACAGTACCGTTAAGCTCAATCTTGCCTTGCTGCGCTAACAGCTTGGCTTTAGTCGCCGGAGGTAAAACACTAAGGTGATATTCAGTAGCTTTGGTTCCAGCTCTTTTGCGGCATTTTTCTGATATGCCTTCCACTAATCTTTCTAGTGTCTTCCGGCATCCGCGTTCAGTGCCTGGTAATTCAGGAAGCCCTACGACTTCTTTAGCGGTAACCCATAAATTCATCATTATTCTCCCCCTTCAAAAAGTGAAAGCTCAGGGGTTTCTGCTTTACGGACGTTCTCGCTATGCCATGCGATACCGCCCATAACATTATTTAGAGAATTGATGGTGTCAGCAGCTGCACTTTGTCCTTGATAAAAACGGATCAGTAAACCCATGGCCTCACTAAATGATCCCTGTAAATCATTTACTTCACTGCTTGTTGCTTTGCGACCACTTGGTATCTCAACAATTAGGCGATTGCTGGATGCGGCGATATACAAGGTCATGTAATCCGCACCACAAGCATGCTCAAATGGGCGGATCAATACGGCAGGAATACGACCATTCTCAAGCCATTTATATAGCGTCCACTTGCTAGGTAAACCCATCAGATCGGCAACGCGGTCTACTGAAAGGTTTTGTTTTTCGCGGGCAAACTCTAAGCACAACTCCATTGCATGGCGCAGGCTATTGGCACGGACCTTTTTCCAGTTGCGTCTACTCATTGGGTTATGCCTTAACGGGAGTGTTCCAAACAAAGCCAGATCTTGCTGCTATGAAAGAAGCGATCGCCTGACTACCATTGATCTGAAATAACTGAATTGAGGTAATAGAGATGATTGCGTTCATGCAACCTCCCTTTGTGTGCTCACACTGTCATTTGTGCTAACATTGTTTTTGACAGATTTGTTAGGATGTGGGTAACGACTAGGCCAAATGTCTTCTGGTTCAATGCCAATTGCTCTTGCAATAATGCGTTCACCTTTTGGCCAAGAAACCCGTAAAGCGTTTTGCAAGGTATTCGAAGCAAGGTCATTTTCACGAGCGACCGCCGCCAATGTAGTGCCTTGTTTGCGGATAGCAGCAATAATGTCTGCTCGATGCCAGTCTGTTCTTATGCGTGGTGATTCTTTTTGCTGACGCATATTTTTTTACCCCTAAAGTTAGTCGTTCCGTTTATGCGTTTAGTTTAATCTGACAGCTAAACATTAACGCATATATGCGCGACTATCAACTCATATATGACAGTTCCGATTGTCTTATGTGAATAAACAATAAAGGGTACACACTAAGCCATTGCTTACAAAAGAATAATCACTATTTACGGTATCTAATAATGGAAAAGGAACTTGGTTCCGTTTCGAGTTCTACTATAGGAACTCGCATATCAGAAGTTGCAGATATGGTTGGCGGCAAAAAGAAACTCGCAAATATGGCGGGAATTTCTGAATCGCAGCTACATCGTTACATTGCAGATACAAGCCAGCCCACGATTGAGCCGATCGTTTCCATTGCTAAAGTTGGCGGGGTTAATCTTTTATGGTTAGCGACAGGAGATGGACCGAAGTATCTCAATGAGGTTGAGCAACCCTATCAGCATCAAGTAACTGAAGGGGTTTGTGGTGGCTATATAGCTAATAGAGACTTTCTATCTGAGTTCGCCTTGATACCAGGCTATAGCGTTCAGGTGTCTGCGGGTTGGGGGAGTGAAGGTTCGGATGAAGTTGAGCCTAGCCGTCATCTTGCATTTAGAAAGCGGTGGCTTAAATGGCGAGGCTTTGCTGAAAAGGACTTAGTAGTAGTATGGGCCAAGGGCGATAGCATGGAACCCATCATTAGCAATAACAATACCTTGCTAATTAATATGCAACGCACCGAGCTTACAGATGGCAATATCTATGTGATACGCAGTGATAACCAACTATGGGTTAAACGCGTTCAGGTTAAACCAAATGCTTGGCTTTTATTGAGTGATAACCCTTTATACCCGCCAATCGAAGTGCCTAAGACTGAACAGCATAACTTCCATGTTGTTGGGCAGGTTGTTCACATCTCGAAGGATATTGGGGATTAAAATTTAAACCTCTTTTAAACGTCACATAGGTTTAAATCACAGTGATCACTTTTTTAGCGGCATTTGCCTAAATTGGATCGCCATTGATCAAAATTGAGATCGCACCAATCAGATACAAAAACGGCGCGGTAGCCTGGACAACTCGCCCAGCAAACCCGCGCCGTTCCTCAATCGATCTCATTTATTCAGGCCAAATTTTATCTAATCTCGATTTAATTGGTTTCTGATCATTATTTAAGAGTCTATACAGTGGTCAACTTAACTAATGAACAGGCTGATAAATTAAAGGGGATAGATCCCGATTCATCACAGCGCGATATGGTGGTGGCGATTACCGATGGCAATTTCCCGCGTTGGACTGTTAACGTGCAGATCATGCCTGAGGCGGATGCCAATATTTACCATATCAATCCATTTGATTTAACTAAGGTTTGGCCACATAGCGACTATCCATTGCTTGAGATTGGGGTGTTAGAGCTGAATCGCCTGCCACAAAACTACTTTGCCGAAGTTGAGCAAGTGGCATTGGCGCCCAGTAATTTGGTTCCCGGTGTTGGAGCTTCACCCGACAAGATGTTGCAAGCGCGTTTATTTGCCTATGCTGATGCCCAGCGTTACCGCATTGGTGCCAACTACAACCAGTTACCGGTGAACTGCCCACATGCCGCTAAGGCAAATCACCATCAACGTGCGGGCGCTATGGCGGGCACACAATGTCCTTACCATGGCAGCCAAACGGGTGCTGATGCCACGGCAAACTATGGCCCGAACAGCACTGCGGATGCTCTGGTTGAACCGGTAAACTTTACCGAGCCACCACTGCGTTTAGAAGGCGAGGCGGCGCGTTATAGCCGTTATAACCAAGACGACTACACCCAAGCGGGTAATCTGTATCGCATCTTCTCAGAAGCGGAGAAAGCACGCTTAGTGGCAACGATTTCAGGCTCACTAAGTCAAACAAGCTTAGATGTGCAGCAACGTATGCTGGCACATTTCGAACAAGCCGATGCGGATTACGGTCAACGTATTAGAACGGCATTAGGATTATAAACTGCGTTTCTAAGTCGACACTGTTTATCTCAATACAACCGCTGTAAGTAGAAAGGCCAGTGATGTTTATCACTGGCCTTTTTGTTGCCTTAATTCAATATGATCAATGATCTAGAACAGTAGTGTTGCTACGCCTAACAGTGCGAACAATACGGCGCAGCCGCGGTGTATCCATAACATAGGTAATTTTTCGGCGCTGAAATGGCCTGCGATCACCACAGGTACGTTAGCAAGCAGCATGCCTAAGGTTGTGCCAGCAACCACCATAGTTAATGAATCGTATTTTGCGGCTAACACTACTGTTGCGATTTGTGTTTTATCCCCCATCTCGGCGATGAAAAACAGGATAAAGGTGGCGAGGAAGGGACCCATTTTATAGAAACGGCTCTCTTCAGCATCGACTTTATCTGGGATTAACACCCAAAGGGCTATCGCGAAGAAGGATGCGGCAACTAAATAGCGGGCAAGATCTGGGCTGACCCAGTTAATCGCCCATTGGCCAATCCAAGCGGCGGCAAAATGGTTGAATAACGTTGACAGAAAAATGCCTAAAATAATGGCAGTTTTGTTTTTAAATCTTGCGGCGAGAATAAGTGCAAGTAATTGAGTTTTATCGCCAATTTCGGCAATAGCAACCGTAAAGGTTGATGCAAGTAGGGCTTCCAAGTGTGATCCTTTAGGGGTGGTTAAGACATAAGCACAATAAACCGTCCACCCCTAGGTGCAGTCATTGTGCTCAGGTCTTGCTGGGCAAATCGATGATTTGCTGTGAACACCATGGCGTGTGGCCAAGTATGTTGATGTTCACCCTAGATGACGATGGCTCGAAATCCAGTTAGCTACTCCCCCGAAGCGAGTTGGGCATTATACCTAAGTGAACTTCGGTTTCAAGCACCAGTTTATCGCAGTAGACACGAATGGATGTTTGACAGGTGTCAGAAAAATACCGCGCAACATTCTGTAATTATATGAATATAAATGGGTTAATTTTTTGACAGCGTTGTCTTTTGTTGCTAATTTAGCCAAGTCATTTCTACTTGATTACATACTATTAACTCGTAGTGATTCGATGACACCTACCGTATTTGGCAAACTAATTGAAAAGTTAGGACGCAAAGCTTCCGGTCTAAGGTTGTAAATGGATTTTTTAGTGAACTAAGATAGCGGAGTTGCCGCAGAATTCGATTTCTGTGAAAGATAAACGACTGCTGTTTAATGCTGTTGTTTGCCCAAATACCACTTTTATACCTAAGCCCAAGCCAATACTGGCGAAGATGGGTGCAAATGGAGTGCATTAAAGTGGCAAATCCTACTGTTTTTTCCCCTGTTTCTAAATTGAGTTTATTGGCCGCCGCAGTGATGGCGGCAAATACATTTGTGAGTATTTCTGCACAGGCACACGGTTATGTTGTGGCGCCAGAGTCACGTTCCTATGCCTGTAAAACCGGCAACAATGCCAACTGTGGCGCGGTGCAATGGGAACCGCAAAGCGTTGAAGGGCCATCGGGTTTTCCTGAGTCAGGTCCTGCGGATGGCAAACTAGCGAGTGCGGGTAATGGTGCTTTCTCGCCTTTAGATGAACAGAGTCCCAGCCGTTGGTCAAAGACAGATATTAAAGCGGGCTGGAATAAGTTCAGTTGGCAGTTCACTGCCAATCATGTCACCCGCAATTGGCGTTATTATTTAACTCGCCAAGATTGGAATCAAAACCAAGCTTTAAGCCGTGCGAGCTTTGACTTAGCGCCATTCTGCGTAGTCGATGGTGGCATGGTGCAGCCGCCTAAGTTAGTGACCCATGACTGTTATGTGCCAGAAGGTCGCAGCGGTTATCAAGTGATTCTAGCCGTGTGGGAAGTGGGTGATACCACCTGCTATCGATGTAAACTTAGATTCGGGTCCCGTCGTACCGGGTGAATGGCTCGATGTGGGCGACATCAATCCGTCACTCGATCTCAAGGCGGGCGATAAAGTGATGACTCGAGTGTTCGATGCCAATGGTGAGCAAGCGGCTAAGCAAACAGTGATTACCATTAGCGATGCGACTCAAGGTGATAAACAAAATTGGCCTTTCCTATTTAGCGAGCGCGATTAATGCCCAGCAGTCTCAGTTAAAAGCGGGACAAAAAAATGCATCAGGTGTGATTGAGCCTGTGTATGGCAAAAACGACATTTTTACTGCGACGACTTCAGGTATTTAGCGTGTCGAAGTGGGATTTGATCTGGCGCCCGCGCCGGGCAATAGCTTAGAAGTCACTTCACTTGCCGACGATTATCAAATTATCGACGGCGCGGCGCAGGTTCGTTTTGACGTCACCAGCAATGCCGAAATGTTAGTGTCTGCGTATTTGTTTAGCCACGATGGTACGGCTGCGGGTTTTGTCAGCCAAACTGTTAATAATACCAGTGCGAGCTTAGTGTTAGACGTGGTTGCGCCTAAAGCAGGGCATTATCACTTGCAGGTTAAAGCTGAGCCTAAACAAGGTGATGTTATTCAGCAGAACTTTGATCTTTTCTTAAAGGATCAAGCACCAGCGCCAGAAGCGGATTTTGTCTTCCCTGAAGGGGTGAAAGGTTACGTTGCGGGCACTACAGTGTTACAGCCTAAAAATGGCAAAGTGTATCAATGTAAGCCATTCCCCTATAGCGGCTATTGCATGCAGTGGTCGGCTTCTGCCACAGGATTTGAGCCAGGTGTTGGCGCTTCTTGGACTATGGCGTGGACTGAGCTGTAAATTAACATCTTGAGTTAATCGATTCTCAACATGATGTGATTGGGCTTAAACACAGCGAATATGTTTAAGCCCATATTCAGCGCGCTCGCAACGGTCAAAATATACGTTTTACCTCGATTCCCCCACAATGCTGAACCCCACGTATTTCCAACAAAGGTAGCGATTTTGTTAGCTTGTATGTTTTCGTTTATCACAGCGCTATTAAGTTGTTACCGTACAGTGCGCGACTTATCTTTGTTCACAACTGGCTTGCCCACTGGGTTTGGCTCTGTTAATGTCCCAAACTATCTATTTTACCTATGTTGTTATTAGGATTATCACAATTGAAAGTCATGCCACTTTTATGCAACCGATTTAGTTAGCCTCAATGGCTACTGGGTTGAAATATTCAAAAGCTATTGGGGCCAATTGATCTGCAGGAATGAGATCCGATTGGATGCTTTTTGAAGCTGCTTTAAGTGATGTGTTGCTTATTTCGATTTAAGACGCAAGGCTTTATCGGTTCAAATCTTACTCAAATAAAATAATAATTAATCATTGAACAGGACTATTGTGTGAATTCAAAAATGTTAGGCTCGATCGCCATCGTTGCCGGGACGGCCATTGGCGCAGGTATGTTAGCCTTACCTTTAGCCACCGCGGCTTTAGGTATTATTCCAGCGTTAGTGTTACTCGTAGTTATTTGGGGCGTATCTGCCTATACCTCATTACTGATGCTCGAAATTAACTTACGCACTGGCGTGGGTGATAATCTGCATGTCATTACGGGTAAATTGCTGGGTAAAAAAGGTCAAATAATTCAAGGCGCTTCTTTCTTAAGTTTATTATTTGCTTTGACTGCGGCTTATCTCACCGGTGGGTCATCGCTATTAGTGCTTAAAGCGAAGAACATGTTCGATATCGTGCTCGATAATCAAGTCGCCGTATTGTTGTTTACCTTAGTGCTCGGCGGATTTGCGGCGCTAGGAGTGGCTTGGGTCGATAAAGTGTCCCGCTTCCTGTTTTCGTTAATGATTTTACTGCTGGTGGTTGTGGTGTTATTTCTCCTGCCTGAAGTCAGTATTGCCAGCATGGCAACGGGCGCGATAGCCGAGTCGATGACCAGCAGTTGGATGGCGGCGATTCCCGTAGTGTTTACATCTTTTGGTTTCCACGTTTGTATTGCCACTTTAGTGCGTTATCTGGATGGCGATGCAGTTTCACTGCGCAAGGTATTGTTAATCGGTTCGACGATTCCACTCGCTTGTTATGTGCTTTGGCTATTGGTGACCTTAGGCACTGTAGGCGGCTATGAAGTGAGTGGTTTCGAAGGTTCATTACCGTCACTAGTGACAGCATTGCAGGATATTGCCCATACGCCTTGGATCAGCAAATGTATTTCGTTATTCGCCGATTTAGCCCTAGTGACCTCATTCCTAGGGGTGACCTTAAGCCTGTACGACTTTGTCGCCGAATTAACCCGCGCTAAAGAGACGTTTGCCGGCCGTATGCAGACCTGGTTGTTAACCTTTATTCCGCCAGTATTATGTGCTCTGTATCTGCCAGAAGGCTTTGTGGCGGTACTGGGATTCGCAGCCGTGCCATTGGTGGTGATGATCATCTTCTTGCCAATCGTGATGGCATTGCGTCAACGCCAAACACAACCGGGCGGTTATCAAGTGTCGGGTGGTTCTGCAGGCTTAGTGATGGCAGGTTTGTTAGGCGCTGTGATTGTGGGCGCGCAGCTATTTGTTGCAATCTAACGGCTTGGTATTTAATTCGCGGTTAGCGTCAGCATTGTAGCGAACGCCGCGGGGTAACGCTGATGGAATGAAGCTGATGAAATGTATTTGCTTTGTAAGCGAATTTTTCTGAGTCTGTTATAAAGTGTATCCGATGTGATAAAGTCAGGCCCCGGCCTGACTATTTGCTTTTTAGGTTTTAAAGCGAGTGATGCTGGGTTTTAATACAGTGACTTAAGATAAAAACAACACGATTAAAACGAGAACATGGCCCAGCTTGCGCGTGGCTTCATTCACATAAAACGGACTTAACACAATGAAAAAATGGTTACTCACAGTTGCCGTGGCCGCCAGTTTTGGCGCTCAGGCTGACGAAGGTATGTGGCAGCCCCATCAGCTGCCCGCTATGGCCGATGAGCTTAAAGCAAAAGGGCTAGAAATTGATGCCAAATCGATTTCAAAACTCACCGAATTTCCAATGAACGCAGTGATCAGCCTTGGTGGCTGTACCGCGTCATTCGTATCGCCAAAAGGCTTGGTGGTCACTAACCATCACTGTGCCTATGGTGCGATTCAATACAACTCCACCCCAGAAAAAAACCTGCTGCAAGATGGTTTTTTAGCTAAGACCTCCGCCGATGAATTACCTGCCACACCGGGTTCACGTGTGTATGTGACCGAAGATGTGACCAATGTGACCGAGCGCGTAAAAGGCGGGCTTGAAGGCAAAGTGGGCAGTGCCTTCTATCAAGGCGTTGAAAGCCAAGAAAAAGCCTTAGTGGCTGAATGTGAAAAAGAAGACGGCTACCGTTGCCAAGTGTATAGCTTCCACGGCGGCCTTGAATATTATCTGGTTAAACAACTGGAAATCCGCGATGTACGCTTAGTCTATAACCCAGCCGCGAGCGTGGGTAAATACGGCGGCGATGTCGATAAGAGGATGTGCTAGTTTTACGGTGTTTTTGTTCCACTCCTTTCCTGTGCCCTAGTCTAATATTTATGCCCCATTATCATTTTGAACATATGCTTGACAGCCTCAAATCAAACTGATTAAGCCCTACTTTAACTAATGTCAATTAAAACAATACTTAGCGATTGCTTTTTGAGCATGAAATTGAATTAGTCTTAGGCATCGCGAACCTACACCTCAAATTCACTATAGCGATATCGTGTTACTGTTCAATGGCTTACAATATATTAGTGGTTGTTTTTAACACTTTTATGGAGTATTTGGGTCTCTAGAAACTAAAAAATTATACTTATAAAGGGGTTGATAATGAATGAGTATGAGAGCAAGCATTATATCAAAGAGTTTGAAGAAAAATTTGAGAGATATATGAACAGCATATCAGCAGTGTTCATCCACTCAGGAAAGGAAGCTGCTAGACCCGCTGTACAGGCTTTGGTCAATAGTTACTATCACGATAAAGGCGAACTAAGCCCATTGATACCAAATTACAATACTCTATTAATGCTAATAGAAGTTACAAACGCAAGCTCTGAAAGCTCAGGCGTTAAAGGTTAAAGGTACGCGTATGCGCACTAACAAAATCCTAGGAAAATCATGAATTTTTACGAAGAAACTCCTGAAGATTTAGAGCGCAAGAAAGAGGTCCTTGAAGAGCGAATTCGAAACGAGATAAGAAAGGATCGAGAGACTTTCAAGGAGTGGCTCGTTAAGCCTGTTGTTGTTGCCATAATCACGGCGTTGATTACAACTGTAGTGAGCGTACCGCTAACTATCTATTTAACAAAGATTACGAATGGCTTGCTCGATACTAAAGAACAGAAGCCTTAAATGGGCAAGACATCTATTGTGCGTTTTCGCCTAACAAATAAGGATAGGCCGCGCGTAGCCGAGACCTTATCCCGAGTGTTGAACAAACCCTTATACTAATTGAGAAAAAATGAATAACATTCAAAAATTTGACGAATTGGTAGCTATGTTACTGGCTCATCTATATGGAACTTTCCCTCGAAGAACTGAAATAGATTCTTTTGAGTTTCTTAACATAGAATTTGAGCACAGTTCGTTCTTAGATGATAACGAGGGGGACGAAGAATATATTAACAAATGCCAAGAGGCAGATTTCCTTCTCGATACGGCACTTTGGTTGATTGATTCGGGTTTTCTGTATGGAAAAATTGAAAATGAGGTGGCACTGCACTATACGTCTAAGAAATGTATAGACATTACCCTTTCTCCAAAAGGGTTAGAACTTCTAAAACTAGTTCCGAGCTCCTTAGAGATTAGCCAAAACCTAGGAGACAAGCTTGTTGATACCATAAATAAAGGTGCAAAAGATGCGGGCTCTAAATTAGTAAGTGAAGCCTTAACTAAGTTTGGCTCAGTTAACCAATTAGTTAGTATATTTAGTAACTTGGGTGGTTAAATTTGTATAACAAGAAATTAAACAAGGACAAAAAACAGTTAGCTCTTGTTCACTACGTTCACTTATTTTAGCCAACAATTTTTTGCCCATTATTAGGGCGTTAGTTTTCAATACAAACTCCCGAACTCCCGAACTCCCGAATTAGAGCTAAAAACCTAACGCGCATTTGTCCAAAAATGAGCTTTAATTTTCACTTTGTCTGCTTGTAATTACAATATGGAAGAGTTTTGAAAAAATTATTAGGCTGATACATTTTTAGCTTTATTCGCTTTTTCTTGTATTAGGGAATCATGCGACTAATACCAGCGACCTTCACAACCGAAGTATGTTAACGGATAAATTGTTGCATCATTCACTTTAAAGTCTGCGACTAACAATGATTTATTGGATAAGTGCAGTAAGCCAAAAGTTGAATGTATCTGCTTTGTAAGCGAGTTTGTCAGTTACTGTTAGAGTCTACCCGCAATGTGATAAAGTCAGGTTCTGTGCCTGACTTTTTATCTTTAGCTGTGTGATAACAATCTTCGTTCCTTATTTACCCTTGGAACTAAGGCATTTTGTAAAGTAAAAGCCATGCCAGCACGAGCACAATGTTAAGTGGTTTATCTTAGCAAAAGCTCGTTTTGTTTTATCCAAACAAGCGCGTGTAGACGGCTTGAATCCATCTTAAAAATGCTCTGTAAGCGTCTTAGGCTTTTGCTTAATCGTGATGTTAGCGTTTTTAAGCGACTCAATTTGAACCAAATGGACTTAACACAATGAAAAAATGGTTACTCGCCACCGTAGTTGCAGCCAGCTTTGGCGTTCAGGCAGACGAAGGTATGTGGCAGCCACATCAGTTACCTGCAATGGCCGATGAGCTAAAAACCAAGGGTTTAGAAATTGATGCGAAATCGATTTCAAAGCTGACAGAATTCCCTATGAATGCAGTGATAAGCCTTGGCGGTTGTACGGCATCATTCGTATCGCCAAAAGGCTTGGTTGTCACTAACCATCACTGTGCCTATGGTGCGATTCAATACAACTCAACCCCAGAAAAAAACCTACTGCAAGATGGCTTTTTAGCTAAAACCTTTGCTGATGAATTACCTGCCACGCCAGGTTCACGTATCTATGTGACCGAAGAAGTGACTAATGTAACCGACACGGTAAAAGCAGGGCTTGAGTCGAAAGTGGGCAGTGAGTTTTACCAAGGCATTGAGGTACAAGAAAAAGCGTTAGTCGCTGAATGTGAAAAAGAAGATGGCTACCGTTGTCAAGTGTATAGCTTCCACGGCGGCCTCGAATATTACCTAGTAAAACAACTAGAAATCCGTGATGTTCGCTTAGTTTATAACCCCGCCGCGAGCGTGGGTAAGTACGGCGGGAATTTGGACAACTGGATGTGGCCACGTCACACAGGCGATTTTTCTTTCTATCGCGCCTATGTGTCTAAAGCGGGCAAACCTGCCGATTTCAGTAGCGATAACGTGCCATACGAGCCAAAAAGCTTCTTAAAAGTATCGGCTAAAGGTGTGAGCGATGGTGATTTTGTTATGGTGGCTGGTTACCCAGGTCGCACCAACCGATATCGCACCGCCAATGAAGTACAAAATCAATTCGAGTGGGCTTATCCTGAAGGTAAGTTATTGCGCGAGCGCTTTATTGAGATCATTAAAGATACCGCGCCAGAGGGCAGTGACGAACGTATTAAGTACGAGAGTCAAATTGCTAGCCTTGCAAACTATGCGAAAAACTTCACCTCGATGATCGAGTTTTATGGCAAATCCTCCATGTTGGCTGACCGCAAAGCCCGCGAAGCTGAGCTTGCAGCGTGGATCGCTAAAGACAGCGGCCGTGAAGCGAAATACGGTAAAACTTTAGCAGAACTAGATGCGTTAATTGCCAAGAGTAAAGCGCATCAAGAGCGTGACATGATCTTAAGCTACATAGGTAGCACGACAATGTTGCCAACGGCGCGCAGTTTGTATCGCTTAGCGAACGAGAAACAACTGCCGGATATGCAGCGTGAACCTGGCTTCCAAGAGCGTGATATGACTCGCCTCAAAGCGAGCATGGAGCGTATCGACCGTCGTTATGCGCCAAGCGTCGATAAAGCCGTGTTGTTCGATATGCTGAAACGCTACGCCGCACTGCCAGAAGACAAACGTTTACCTGCATTGGATAAAGCCTTTGGTATCGATAAAAAGTTCAGCGAAGCTAAGCTTTCGAAAACCTTAGACAAAATGTACGCCAAAACTGAGTTAGGCAAAAAAGACGTGCGTCTGGCGTGGATGGATAAATCCGTTGCCGATTTTAAAGCCTCTAAAGATCCTTTCATTCAATTCGCCGTGGCTATGTATGACACAGATATGGCAGAAGAAAAGAAAGAAAAAGAACTGGATGGCGAGCTGATGAAAGTGCGCCCGCAGTACATGGATGCCATCATTGCCTACAATCTTGAGCAAGGTAAACCTGTGTATGCCGATGCAAACTCAAGCCTGCGTGTCACTGTGGGTCATGTGAAAGGCTACTCGCCAAAAGACGGTTTAGTGGCTGTGCCATTCACTCGCCTTGAAGGCATAGTGCAAAAGGACACTGGTGTTGATCCATTCGATGCGCCGAAAAAAGAGTTAGAGCTGATTAAGCAGAAGCAATACGGTGATTTCTATGTGAAAGCCATCGATTCTGTACCGGTTAACTTCCTGTCGACGTTAGACACAACCGGCGGCAACTCAGGCTCACCCACCCTAAACGGCCGCGCTGAATTAGTCGGTCTGCTGTTCGATGGTGTGTATGAAAGCATTATCGGTGACTGGGCGTATGACGATAACATCAACCGTTCTATCCAAGTAGATAGCCGCTATATGTTGTGGGTAATGAAATATTTAGACCATGCCGACAATTTATTAGCCGAGATGGAAATCGTTAAGTAATCCATTGCCGCATCAGCAATGATGCAGCCTCGCGTTATTCGGATTACTAGCATTCAAGCGCAATTTAACACTCTTTGAATGCAGCCATAACAAGATAATAAAATAGCGATAAACTCACTGGGTTTATCGCTATTTTTTTATTCTGAGGTTGGAAACCGTTTTGTGTAATTTGGTGGTGATAAAGCCGTTTTATATAAATTTTTAATTGGTTGGGTTTGAGCCAATTGCGGGCATTCATCGTATCTCGGTTTTGGCTGGAACATGTTGGTCAGTGCCGGGGAGTCGTCTAGTTAAACCTGTAACTTAAGTTATTAGGAACTTTGTGTTCGCTGATTTCCACTCATACAGGCTTGCCATGGCATGGCATTAGCTCATCGACACGCAGCCAGTCCATCCTTGGATGCTCGACCGCCCCGTCTGATGTGAATAGATTCACGAATGCCGCGATGGCATGGATGCCAAAAAGCGGCCATGGGGCGGACGGTCGTCTCGCAAATCACCCTGGCTCACCTTTTTAGCATTAGCAGCACCTGTGGATTGAAAAGATTACGCAATTTGCTTTCTCAGTTGCTTGGCTATTGCGATCATTTTCATATCTGCGGCGTAATATCACTGTCGGCACAAGGTTGAAATACAAATTAATTTTTATCCGAGCCGTTACTCATCTTCCCAAATCGATAACGGCTGGATAGAACACCATTGCCAGAATTTCTTCTCAACCAAGTCACTCGCCTCTAAAGGGGCTCGTCCTTCAAACAGGCGCCAATTCTCTTCGGCAAATTTCAATGCGTAGCGGTAAAGCTGTCCCTTAGTCGTTTCAAAATTTGACTCATCCATGCCAAAAGCACTGCCATCACGCATCAACTCCCAAGGAATGACTATTTCCTCTGACTTCTTCTTATGGTTTCTGAAAAAAGCTTCGGTAAACACACTGGCTGAGCCTCCGACCTCTTTACAGTCATTCCATCGCTGACAACTATAGTAAAGCTGGTCGCCTTCGGCAGAACCATCTTCAGCTTCCAATGCTTTATATGGACATGGGCGTTCCCAAGCCTTTTCTATACTGGCCTCTGCTACGCCTTTACGAGCCAGTTCAACCTCATGGGGCTTAGGAATGGCCATTTCTAATAACAAGTCATAGCCGGATTTTTCCTCTGCAATGGAAAAAGCTGCTGCGCTGAACAGCGAGACGCAAAGTAAAAATTTTGTCTGAAATAACCATATTCTGAATCGCATTTTTACACCTTAGTCACTGTTGATATGAAATTGAAATACATGCCAATCCTAATCATCGAGTTTACTTTTCCAAATCGACAAAGGTTCGACGGCGCACCATTGCCAGAATTGCTTTTTAACGAGTTTGTCAGCTTCACTAGCACTTCGCCCTTCAAACAAGCGCCAGTTTTCTTCAGCAAACTTCAAGGCGTAGTTATAAGAGTGCCCCGAACCGCCACCAAATTCTGCGTCATTTTTGGCCAAGTCTTCGCCATCTTTTTTCCACTGCTGAGGGATTTTCTCCCCCGTTTTATGGTGCTTGAAAAAACCTTCAGTAAACTGACTCGCTGAAGCTCCCGTCGTCTTACAGTCTTGCCAGCGGCGACAACGGAGATGAATTTCGTCTAAGTCAATATCGCCCGAATCGTCAAAGAGCAAGCGAGAACTGTTATATGGGCATGGCCGCTCCCAAGCATTCTCTATGCTTGTTTCTGCTACGCCTTTACGAGCAAATTCAACCTCATGGGGTTTAGGTGCATTAGCAAGGATACTTTGCACAGTTACCGCTTTTTCTTCCGCTATAGAAGTAGGTGTAGCGCCGAGCAGCGATATACAAAGTAAAAGTTTTACGTGAGATAATATTATTCTGAATCGCATTTTTGCAAAGTCCTTTGAGCATGAATTTAGCTAGCTAGAAACGGAAAAAATCAAATAAAGCTATAGCCTTAGTTTGATTATTTCTTTGTTATTAACGACTCGTTTTCGGCATCGTCTTTGTATCCGTTAACGTCACCCGTGTTTGCTGAATGAGCAAACATTTTCTATCTGTAATTTCATCAACATATAAAGATAAGGCTTTCGGAAAAAAAATTATTTCCCTTTATAAGGTGATGTATTGCAGATGGCTATAACACGAAAGAAGGATTTCTGACTAATTAACGGTATAACTCTGCTCACTCTAATATAATTTTGATTTGGTTATTAAACTGCTTATATGTCATAGATGGTTTTGATTATGATACTGCTATTAATCGTGATGTAACTAAGGCGGTGGCTTCTGCAGTCTGAAAATATGTCTCAATCTTTGCAGTAATATCTAGGCTGAATTATTTCTTATTTTATCGTAATATCGTTCGCGCTTATGTTTTTAAGCTATGAGCTAAATTTCTATTTACCCACTGAAAAGGATTTTTATGGGACATAATACTTTTTTAATTACTGCAGTCTTAGCCACGACTGTTTTTGGGGCCACTGCTTTTGTGGCTAATGCTGAACCGCTTTTCAGCCCCTTTCCGGATGCCAAATCTCCTAAAGAAAAGCGCATCCACTTTACGCCCTTTGAACTTATCACCGCAGTGAATGGTGACGAGTTCACTCTGTTGCCTGTATCAGGAAAATTGACTCGACAAAGCGCGAGGGGTATAGTCCTGAACATGTGATCAATAACTATTTGGCACAGCTAAAAAAGCTGAATGCTGAAGTGTTATTTAGTTGTCAGGCCGTCACCTGCGGTGATGGTCAAGCCATGCAAACTCAGCTAAAGCCGCTTAAAAGCGTGAATGGCGACTATCACAGTGCTTATGTGGCGGCAAAACTGAAAGGTACTCGCGGTGAGGTTTACACCAGTATCTATGTCGTCAATCGCGAGGACAGATATACCTATCTGCAAGTCGATATTCTCGACGCTATCCCTGAGCCTCTAGACTTGATCCAAGCCAATAGTGACTTTTTACAGCGGGCACCGAAAGAGGTTGAGATTAAAGATAGGCGTAGTGACGATGCTCAAGGAGCGGCAGATCATCCTTTGCTGGGGCGTCTGCCTGGCAGTTACATTGCTCGCTATAAGCAAACCAATTTTACGCAGGTGCCTGTGATTGTGGGCATTGCCGGAGCTGACTACCAGACCAAGTCGCTGGATGCCAAACTCACCCAGATAATCTACCGCATGCCTGAAAGCTATTCCCTGTTTGAAATCAACAGCAATTATGCCGCAGCCGCACAAAAGCTGGCAGCAGAGCGGGTATTCCATTGCAAAGGCACGGCTTGCGGCGACGATGATAGCCTGATTAATGCCATCAAATTAATCAAGGACGATAAAGAGGACGAATGGCAGGAGTATCAGCTGTTTAAGCTTAGTCACGCAAAGGGCGATGTTTACTTCGATATCTATTCCCAAGGATATTTCGATGGTACACCTGCCGATACTACCCTCAGGGTAATGGAACTCTCTACTCTGAAGGATGATCGAGTGGCGATTGACCTCAATGCTTTGACCGATGCGATTAGCCAAACTGGCAAGGCGACGTTGGAGGGATTGCTTTTTGATTATGACAGTGAGCGCATGTTGCCTGAGTCCAAACCTGTACTGGAGGTGCTGGCAAGCTATCTTAAGCAGCATCCGGCGATGAGTTTTTATGTGGTTGGACATACCGATGACAAGGGCGAGCGGAGTTACAATCAAAGCCTGTCGGAGCGCCGCGCCGCAGCTGTGATTAAGCCGTTGAGTGACGGGTTTCAAATTCCGTCGGCCCAATTAACCGCCCACGGTAACGGGGAATACAGCCCTGTCGCCAGCAATACTAATGACGCCGGACAAAAACTGAATCGCAGAGTGGAATTAGTGCTTCGTTCCGATAAAAAGTAGCTCATATTAATAAGCTTGAAAGGGGAGCTTCGTTTTATAGAAACGCCTGAGTCATCTCAGGCGTTTCTATCTTCATTGGAGTTCATTGGAAGATATTGTTCGCGCGGGCATTTGTCTAAAATTGAGGTTAGTAGCTTGAGTGTATTCGCCACTTGTCTTTCTCTAAATTGTCACTGCGGCTTTAAGCACTGCAACTTCCTGTGGGGTGAGTGGCCGCATCGCTCCTTCGGCTAAGGATTCTAGCGTTAATGTCATTAATGCGACGCGCTGTAAGTCAATTACCTTATAGCCTAAGGCGCTGGACATACGCCGAATTTGGCGATTCAGTCCTTGGGTTAGCACTATTTCAAAGCTGTCCGAACTGAGACGGCGGGCTTGGCAGGGCAGGGTTTGCAGGTCTTTATAACGTACTCCACTGGCCATTTGTTCAACAAACTCATCAGTGAATAGCCTGTCGAGGCGCACATGGTAGGTTTTGCTGTGGGCAAAACTGGGGTGCATGAGTTTATGGGTCAACTCGCCATCGTTAGTTAACAGCAGTAGGCCGCGGGAATCCTTATCGAGCCTGCCGACGGGATAGAGTCTTGGCGCTTTGGGAAGTCGGTGTATAAGGCTCGTTTCATCCTGCTCCAGCAGGCGGCAATCTGTGCCTACGGCTTTGTTAAATACCCAGTAGGCGAGGGTTTCGGCTTGAGTGATGGGTGTGCCATCAAGCTCAATATTGTCGAGGCAATTTAATGATTCGCCTAAACGGACGGGATCTGTGTGGCGGGCGATATGGCCATTGAGTATGATGCGTCCGGCCTCAATTAAACGGCAGGCTTCACGGCGTGAGCCAATGCCACATTGGGCGAGGTATTTTGCGAGGCGCATATCAATCCAAGGTTGATGAATTTAAATATAAAAAAGGAGCCGAATTCGGCTCCTTCAATTGTACTTATCAGCATCTTAATTAGCTATTTCAACCTGCTGTTTAACAGGCGATAAGTACAGTGCGACCTATCAATGACGTTTGCGGAAAATCACAATCGCAACGGCCACGACGGCTAAAATCATACAGTACCAAGCATGTGATACCGCAGCCAATGGGGTGATGCTAAAGGTCGATGCGATCAGTAGGGCTTGTGCGCCATACGGGATCAAGCCTTGGATAATACAGGCGAAAATATCGAGGACGCTGGCGGCACGTTTTGGGCTCACGCCATGTTTCTCGGCTAAGTCTTTGGCAATATCACCGGTCACCACGATAGAAACCGTGTTGTTGGCCACACAAGTGTTAGTCACTGCGACTATGCCAGCCATACCCAGTTCTGCGGCGCGGCATGAGGCTTCACCTTGTGCCTTTGAGAAACGCGTGATCAGCTTTTCAATCTGTTTGCTCACAAAGGCAAGACCACCTTGTTGCTGCATAAGTGCCGCTAAACCACCGACCAGCATAGACAGAATGAAAATCTCCTGCATATTGCTAAAGCCAGCATAAATATCTTTACCAAATTGGATCACGCCGTAATCCATAGTAAACAGACCCGTAGCGCCTGCTAATAAGATACCTAAGGTTAAGACCACAAATACGTTCAGACCCGCCACCGCTAAGATCAAAATGGCCAGATAAGGAATGACCTTAATGAGATCTATGTTCTGTGTGGCTAATTCCGCTTGGCCTTGGCCTGCAAATAGAAAGGCAATCAAGGTTAGCAGTGATGCTGGGATAGCGAAAATCAGATTTTCACGGAATTTATCTTTCATATCACAGCCTTGAGTGCGGGTGGCTGCAATCGTGGTATCGGAAATAATTGATAAGTTGTCACCGAATAGGGCGCCAGACATGACCGCACCTGCCATCAGGGCATAGTCGATTTGCGCTTGGTCGGCCACGCCGAGGGCTATGGGTGCGACAGCAGCTATGGTGCCCATTGAGGTTCCCATGGCTGTTGCGATAAAGGCCGCAATCACGAAGAAACCGGGTAACAACAAGTTTGATGGGATCAGTGATAAGCCCAGAGCAACGGTGGCATCGACGCCGCCTGTGGCTTTAGCGACCGCTGCGAAGGCGCCTGCTAATAGATAAATCAAACACATAGCTATGATATTGCTGTGACCAATACCGCCAATAAAGGTATCAATCGATTGATTCAATTTCTGCTTTGATAAAATCAACGCCAGAATAATCGCAGGTAAAATGGCGATAACGCTCGGTAATTGATAGAAGGCGAAGTCGACACCTTGGCTTTGGAAATACACACCCGCGCCAATGAAAAGACCAAGGAAAACAAATAATGGCAACAGGGCAATGAAAGATGCCGGGCTGTGCTGTGTTGCTGGTGTTGGATTGCTCAAATGTTATCTCTCTTTCGCTTAGAGTTCTTTCCGCTGGTTCCTTAGCAGTCAAACTCGCTTAAATTTAGTGTCGCTTCGGCATCGTATCTTAGCAACTTGAGGCAAAGCATATTTGATCCCCGCCAACCTGTCAATTTAGACGTCTAGATGTTTTTACTTCCGTTGTGATCGCTAGGTTATTAATAGGTTGTATAAGATGAAGATTAGTCTATATTTGAGTTTTTAATCAATGTGTTAACATTTTTCATTCAGGTTAAATTAGCGGTTTTTTATCTGATTTAGAGTGTATTGCAACTGAATGGAATAGCGTAAAATTTAAGCTGTGGCCCGGGGTGATGGGATAAATTGGCTATTTATCGCCCTTATTTCCCTTGAAGCTTTGATGCACTGAGTGAGTGTCTATATGAGTTTAGAAGGCGAAGAAGATGAGCTGGATCCATCGAGTTCATTTTTATTGCTTATTAGCTTGCAGCGCTCGTTTAGCGGCTTAATCACGTTCAGATAACAAAATAATATTAATTAAACCTTAACAATCAATTCATTGTTTTCAAATGTAAAAAAGTGTTAGCCGCATAAAAAACTATAAAACACTAATGATAACGATTTGCGTTGTACTGGAGAGTTTAATAGAATCCGCACAAATTATGTTAATAACTCTTTGGGGCTTTGTTTAAATGCATACATCTTCTCGCCATGGCTTGAGTCTCGTAGCCGTCTCTTTACTGACTTTAGGGTTGAACCATACTGCGATCGCCGGTGAAGATTTATTCGGTTATGTCAAAGGCGCTGAAGCTATGCCTAAAGACGCCATCGAACTGTACCAAAAGGTCACCCTGCGTAATGATAAGGGTCAAGGCACCTACAGAGGTATTAACTACGAAACTGAATTCGAGTATGGCCTAACGAATAAACTGGCGGTGTCAGCTTCTGCTAAGTTTATGTCCTTAGACACCAGTGGGCTTATCATCGATGGTTATTTGCCGGCAGAGAAAAAAATTGGTTTTCAATCCTCTGGCGCCGAAGTTGGCCTAAGCTATATGTTTTTAAGCCCAGCCAAGGATGACATAGGTTTGTCGATGACAGCCTCCCTCGACTACGACTGGATTGATGTGCATTCTGGCCAAGACAAAGACACCTTGTCGTTAGATCTTGGTCTGCAAACCCAAAAATACATGCTCGAAGGTGAGTTAATTTGGGTGGGAAACTTAGGCATGGAATCAACCTATGCTGACCGCGCCCCTATCGCTAATCTACCAGAAGACTTCGAATGGTCGACGGATCCAGAGATGGAACTGGAATTGAAAATGGGCACAGGCTTAAGCTATCGTTTTGCCCCTAATTGGTTCGTTAGCGCCGAAGTGCTGTTTGAAACTGAATTTGAAACTGAAATTGGTCAAGAACGATGGTCCTTCTTTGCTGGCCCTTCATTGCATTATGGTAGTGCTGATTGGTGGGCGACGCTGACTTGGTTACCACAGTTAAGTGGCGGTGGTGAGCAGTACCAAGGTCAGCGCGATACCAGTTTGCATCTGATTGAAAAAACAGAACAAGAAATCAGATTGAAGGTCGCATTTAACTTTTAATCCAGGTTCAATGAAGGCTGTTGCAGCGAATGTAATAGGCTGTACCGCCAGAGTGAGCGCCAAGGATGGCTCGTTTTTATTCCATATTCACTAACATTAGGTATTGAAATGGCGCAGACATATTGGAATAGCTTGTGGTTTATGCCCATGGTCGTGGTGACCGCGCCCGCTTTTGCTGCTGACTATTTAACGGTTGCACAGGCGCAGGCATTGATTTTTGATCAAGCGGCCGTATTTAGTGAGCGGCCAACCTTATTGAGCTCAGATGCGAAAGATCAGATCAAAGATTTGTCTGGCGTGCGTCAGCGTCAAGATCAACAGCCGATTTGGAAAGTGGAGAAAGACGGGCAATTTCTCGGTTGGTTTATGGTTGATGATGTGGTCGGTAAACATGAATACATTACTTATGCCGTGGGGATTAGCCCGCAAGGTGAAGTGTTAGGTTTAGAAGTGTTGAGTTATCGCGAGACCCATGGCGGTCAAGTGCGCGAGGCCAGTTGGCGCCAACAGTTCCACGGTAAAACACTGAACGATCCCTTTAAACTGGATGAGGATGTCACCAATATCAGCGGCGCAACCTTGAGTTGCCGTAATTTACTCGATGGTGTGAAGCGTCTGTTGGTTATTCATCAACTCTTCCTGTCACAGACGGCATTATCGTGATACGTCGCGCTAAACCCTTACTCGGGACTTTGGTGGAGATTGCCGCCGAGTCACTGCCACATTCGGGCTGTGAGATCCCACTTGGGGATAAAGCCTTAGAAGCCGCGATGACAGCGGCTTTTTCACGTGTGACGCATATTGGTCGGTTACTGAGTTTTCATCAGCAAGACAGTGAGTTAAATCAGCTAAATCGCCAGCCAGGGACATGGATTCGTGTAAGCCAAGACAGTTTACGAGTGCTCAAGTTAGCTAAGTGGCTAGGCAAGGCGAGTAATAATTTGTTCAATTGTACCGTCGGCGGGGAAATGATGTCACGCGGCGCTTTGCCTGCCTATCTAGGTATGCCTTTGCTGTTGCAAGGCGAGTGGCAAGATATTGAAATAAAAGATAATCAAGTGAGATTAGCTAGGCCACTTATTTTGACCTTAGATGGCATAGCCAAAGGTTATGCGGTTGATATGGCGGTGAGTGAGCTGCGCCGTGCGGGCGTTGGCGGTGGTTGGGTGAATGCCGGTGGCGATTTAAGAGTCTTTGGTAGCGCCTCTTTAAATGTACTCTGCCGCGGCCCAAAGGGATTGAGCCAAAAGATCTGCGTTAGCAATATGGCGCTGGCAAGTTCGCGGGTGTCACAAACTTTAAGCCATGATTATCCTGCGTTATTACTGCCCACGGGCAATGTTACTGATGTGAATATCGATCTTGAAAGTGAACGTATTGTCAGTGTGAGTGCGCCCTTTGCTTGGCGCGCCGATGCGTTGACTAAGGTTGCGGGTTACCTAAACTCTGACTCCGCCGCTGACACAATTGCTCACTTAGGTGGTCGATTAGTCAGTTTTGAATAATCATTCCTTTGGTACTATTTGCAGTTTTCCTTACTGAATTTACTAAGGAAAAGCTGCGTTCTGAGTGTATAACATTTTCCTATGAAGAAATTAACTGGCTATCCAAATTGGTTTTTTTGGCTAATTATTCTTGCCATTAGCGTCACCACGATCACAGGCTTGTTTATGCTGCCTTGGGTGATGGAGTTTAAGTTGCAGTGGGATGTGGATTTTGGTCTCAGCGGTGAACTACGGTTACCCGCAGTGGTGTTGCATGTGTTGTTAGGTTGGTTGCTGTTGATGCTACTTGGTGCACTTTGGCACAGTCATATTCGGGCTGGATGGCGTAAAAAATTGAACCATTGGAGTGGCTTAGTGATGTCACTCAGTCTTATCACCTTAGCGTTAACGGGTGTGGGACTGTATTACTTGAGCTCAGAGTCAGCCCAACTGTTTGACAGTTTATTGCATACGTTTTTGGGGATGTTATTGTTTTCAGGTTTTGTTTGGCATTATTACCATGGCCGTAAAATTCGCCTTCACTCCCTCAGGCGTCACCGTAGCTGATAAGTTTTGCACCAAAGCCCAATTTGAAACCCAATTCAAAAGCATTCGATTAAAAATCCCATGTTAAAACACATTAAAAAGAGTGCCTTTATTGGTAATGCCGATCAGTTAAGACAGATCGCTTGACGATCTCGCTGAAAAGATCAAAATCCGATGACCTCATGTCATCGGATTTTTTTATGCAACTCTCAGAAGCACTCGCCCGCACTCATATTACCCGCCTAACCGAATTCACCTGCTTAGCTGATGTGAGTTAATTCAATCTTGTTTAGACTCTCAGGGCGTTGCGACATTAAGACGGCGTAAATTGCCGATGGATGCGATGATTTGGGCCGTTATCGGAATGGCTTTGTTCCGAGGGGAGTCTGTTCGGTCACTCATCAACAAACTCGACATTGTTTTGCCGCAAGAGATTGATTATGTTGCATGCAGCGCCGTGACTCAGGCGCGTAAACGATTGGGCAGTGAGGTTATTCGAGAAGTGTTTAGTCGCAGCGCCAATACCTGGCACGCGAGAGCTGAACACCCTCATTGGTGCGGTCTTAACTTGTATGGTGTTGACGGTGTAGTGTGGCGGACACCCGATAGCGTCCAAAATCAAGCCGCCTTTGCACGAACCGCAAACGCTTCAGGCGAAGCGGCTTATCCGCAAATTCGCATGGTTTGCTTGATGGAGTTAAGCAGCCATTTGTTGGTCAACAGCGCCTTTGATTCGGTTGCCGAAAATGAAATGAACTTAGCATCTCAGCTCATTTCTAGCATTCCCAATCACAGTCTAACCCTTTTTGACCGAGGATTTTACTCGCTCGGCCTTCTGCACGCTTGGCAGCAAGCGCAACCTGACAGCCACTGGTTGTTACCATTGAAGAAAGGCACTCAATATGAGGTGGTTCGAACATTGGGAAAACATGACCAGTGGGTGAAACTCACCACCACGCCTCAAGCCAGAAAGAAATGGCCGCAGCTCCCTGATACCCTTGAAGCGCGTTTACTCACTAAGACAGTGAAGGGTAAGTCAGTTGCCATTTTGACCTCGTTGACTGACCCGATGCGTTACCCCAGCGAAGACATCGTCGACTTATATGCCCATCGATGGGAAATCGAACTGGGCTACAGAGAGATGAAACAACATCTGTTGGAGAGTCGTTTTACGCTACGCAGTCAACTACCGGAGCTGGTGACTCAAGAGCTGTGGGGCGTGCTACTGGCCTATAATCTCATTAGATATAAGATGTTGCTGATGGCTAAAAGCTTGTCATCGGTCCATCCTAATCAACTGAGTTTTAGGGATGCGGCGAGTTATATCATCTTCAAGTTGACACAACTGCCATCACAAACACCGGGGAATGTCCCGAGAGACGTATTGGATATAGAACGCAATGCACGGCAATTTAAGTTGGATGGTAAACGGGAAAGGGCTTATCCAAGAGTCCTTAAAATGAGTAAAAACAAGTATCCGGTTAGACCCAAGAAAAATGCCGTTCACTCTTAAGTGAACGGCATTAGCCTTTATTGGGCACTCTTTTCGTTTTAGCTGTTTGTTGCGAGCGGTCTGTTATTAACCGCTTGCCACTAACCGCTTGTCGCTAACTATGTGTCGTTAGCAATCTGTCCGTTTAGGCGACTTTAAATCGCGCCACTTCTTTTTGTAGGTTGCTGCAAATAGCCTTAGTGTTGACGACGATTTGTTGGGTCTCTTGAATGACTAAGTTGCAGTATCTTGTTTTATCGGATAATTCAGTCAAGTTACGGTTAATTTCTTCGGTTACATGGGTCTGTTCTTCTGTCGCCGTTGCCGTTTGAGTGGACATCTCGCTGACCTTAGAGGTGGAATTTAGGATTTCATCCAATGCATCTTGGGTTTGACTGGCGAGGGTAACGGTTGATGTGGTCAGGCTGGCGCCCGATTCAATGCTTTTAACCGCATCATTTACGCCGCGTTGTAACTCTTCAATCATACGCTGAATATCTTGGGTCGAGGTTTCGGTGCGACTCGCTAGTGTACGCACTTCGTCGGCGACCACGGCAAAGCCGCGGCCCTGTTCGCCAGCACGCGCCGCTTCAATGGCCGCGTTAAGGGCGAGTAGGTTAGTTTGCTCAGCAATAGAGCGGATCACATCGAGCACTGAGGCAATATTGGCAGAATTGACTGAGAGTTTCTCAATAACAGTCACGGCATTTTTAACCGACTCAGACAGTTGCTGAATATGATTAACGGACTGGGCGAGGATATTTTTACCTTCAACCGTCTGGTCGTTCACCTTAGTGATTTCGGTCGCCGTGTGCAGGGCATTGCTGGCGACTTCTCTTACGGCTGCACTCATTTCATTGACTGCTGTGACTATGGTATCAACAAACTGCTCTTGTTCATGGCTGATGTTGATTGTGGTGGTGGACTTAGTCGCAAGGCTTTCAACGGTTTGGCTCACATCCTTAGTTTGACCAATAATCGAGATAACCATCTGCTGCAGTTGTTCTACAAACAAGTTAAAGGCATGGGCAAGCTCACCGATTTCATCCTGACGTTTGATCGGGATCCGCTGAGTTAAGTTACCGTCACCATCAACAATGTCATTGATCCTGCTGGTGATATCTTTAATGGCATTAACGATGATTTTAGGGCCAAAGTAGGCAATCAACAGGGCGACTATGGCCACTAAGCTGGCTATGGTGAGGGATATTTTGGTTTGGATGGTTGCCTGTTCAGTTGCTTGTAAGTCTAGCTCTTTTACGCGGTTATCGGCCGCTTCCCCCGCCGCATTGTAGATGCTTCTTAAGGCTTTAAATTCTTGTTTGGATTTGGTTTCGTGGAGTTGTTTCGCGCGTTCAAAGTCATTACTTTTGACGGCATTAATGACTTCAGATGATGCTTGATACCAAAGGGAAAATTGCGCTTCAAAGCCATTGGTGGATTGCAGTACGAGCAGATGGTCTTTAAGGATTTTTTTAAACTCGCCCATTCGGTCACGGGCTTGGTCGACGTTTTCTTGCCAGTTATCAATTTCACTCTTGCGATTCTCGGCTGATAATTCTTCCCTCAATAACACCTCTTCACTGAGCTGTGCTTGGTAAAGATCGCGGTCTGCATTGAGAATTGCCGAAATCGCAGGATTAAATAACTGACTGAACTCTTGCATCTGTTTTACCGTCGCACGGCTTTGCATGGCGTCTGTGACGGTCATAACAATGAGCGCTGTCGCCATAATGGCAAACATCAGCGAAAACTTAGCGCGAATACTGTTAAACATAGGAACATCTCCATTAATAACGTAATAAATAGCTTAGCCGTTATTGATGAAATTGCTTTTACATGCAGTAAATTGCGGTGGGATTCGGTGCGAAGTTTTGTGTCCATTGAACGAAAGTGAATCGCCCCGACTGTGCAGCCAGGGCTTAGGTGTTTAGCTTAAGTTATTCTGGGCAAGCTAAGGTGGGGATGGCTTTTGGCTTATAGGTTTTATCTGTACTAGCATGACGCCAATAATGACCATAGAGCCGCCAATGTAATGATAAATGGCCAAGGTTTCATCTAGGATAATGGCCGCCAGTATCGCCGCAATAATCGGCATTAAATTAAAGAACACGCTGGTGCGATCGGCGCCGAGTTTGCTGATGCCATTGATCCAAGCCCACGGTGCGAGCAGCGAGGCCGCAACTGCCGCATACAGGATCAGTGGTGCCGATTGCGTGCTGATCGCCATACTCGGGCTACTGAACAGCAGCGGTGTCAGCATGAATACAGCTATGAGTCCTTGAATATAAACCGATTCCCAAGTGGGCAGTGGTAATTGCCAGCGTTTCAGTAATACGCCATAGAGTGCATACACAAAGGCGCTGAACAGCAGTAACAAGTCACCTTGGGTGACGCCGATGGCAAGATTCATCATATCGCCGTGGCTCAACATAAAAATTAAGCCAACGAGGGAGATCAGCGTGCCACCAAAGGCTAATGACGACAACTTCTGCTTGAGTAAGGGCACGGCTAAAAACAGGCTGATCATAGGCACAAGTGAGGTGATCAATGCCATATTTGTCGCCGTGGTGGTGGCCGCCGCAAAATAGGCCAGACTCTGGTTGAGCACCATACCTAGCATGGCCAAAGTCGCGAACTTAGGTAACAGCGGCAAGATCACTCGGCGCTTTTGCCATACGCGACCCGCGACAAAGGGCGTTAATAGCAACATAGCGAAAAACCAACGGTAAAACGCTATGGCTTCAGGATCGATAATCCCAAATGAGAGCTTGTTAACTATCGAGTTACCTGCCCAAATGAAAACGGCTAATAGGGGAAACAAATACAACATGATTTTGCCTTTCGATAATGGTTTACGTGGCTGGACATGAGTGAATAGGCATAAGCGACTGTGTCTACATGGCTAAAACTGAGTAACTCAGAACGAGAGACTCTGCTTACTACGTATTACTTATGCATCCAGATAATCATTGCAGGCAATTATCCATGGTCGGTTATGATATAGATATTGCTAATCGGACAAGCTCAGTTCCCCGGCGGACAGAGTGCTATAGGATGGCAAAATCGCTTGAGCGCGATTAAACCAGTGCTATTAAACCCAGATTGCTTCAGTGCTATTAAATCAGGATTGCTTGAAAGCTATTAAACCAGTTGAGCACTATTAAACGAGAGAATGTATTGAGCTAGAAGGCTTTGAGGACAGACACAATGCGTACGGTTTATCATCCCCTTACGGCAGAGCAAGGGCCAGTTGCGGATATCTTCTTTAACTATGAAGCTTTCCTGCCTAATACGGTGACGCCCAAGCATCAACACTCATGGGGACAATTGCAGTTAATCAGCGGTGGCATCATGGAATTACATGCCGCAGGGCAACGGTTTTTATCGCCGTCGCAATATGCGATTTGGGTTCCTGCGGGGATAGAGCATGAAAGTTTCACTCGGCGTAGTATCCATTATTGTTCGATGAATATCGTTGCCGAGCGGGCTGCGGCGTTTCCCCTAGAGACCTGTTTGTTAGCTGTGACATCCATTGCCCAATCGATCGTTAACGACCTACGGGAGCGGCAAGTTAGAGTGGCAAACTCGGCAGCTGATAAACGGCTTGTTGAGGTTTTGCTCGATCAGCTCACTATCGGCCAAGCTCTGCCGCAATTTTTGCCCACAGTCTCAGATAAACTGTTACAGCCCTTGTTGCTGGCACTCGAAGCCGCCCCTGCGAGTCCTAAGACCTTTAAATCTTGGGCCAATGAATTACACACTACAGAGCGTACCTTAGCTCGTCGTTGCCAAGAGGCGCTGGGGATGAGTTTTACCGAGTTAAGGCAAAGGCATAAGTTTATCTATTCATTACAATTGCTGCGTCAGGGGCTAGCTATAAAAGAGGTGGCATTAACGCTCGGCTATAACCAAACCTCACCTTATATCGTTATGTTTAAAAAGTATGCCCAGTGCTCGCCGGAGCAGTATCGCCGTCGATTATGATGGCGCATAAGTTTAGTGTGATGGCATATAAGCTTAGTGTGTTGAAAAATGACCTGTTGTTAATTCGAACGCTAGCGTATGTTGTGAGGCGATAAGCGGATAAAACCGAGAAATAAAATAGGGTGCCAAAGCATTTAGCACCCTATTTTCGGCCTATTTAAAGAGAGGATTTAAGGTTTTTTACATTGGTGGATAAATTAGTCGGATGCTTTTTGGCGGTTCCGTTTATCCTGACGCTTCTCTTTTAAGGTTTTCATTGGCGGTTTTTTGTTTTTTTCTTTACTCATAGATATAGACTCCAAAGTGAAGGTCACTATCCGAATCCGCGCCGCAATTCGGTTTCGATAGTTGGGCTCAATTTTTATTTCAGGCTTAAATTGAGTCGGTTTATTTATAAAGGACACATAAAACGTAATTTAACGATGAGGTGCCGAACCTAAACCTCTTAACCCCTTTGCTGTTTTACCTTAAAGCGCTGCCATGACTTAGTGTAAATAGTGGCAAAAGGCGTTAATTTCAGTGTTAAATTAATTTAATGCCTGTCTTTAATAAATAACGCGGCCAGTTAATGACTTCAAAATAACATTCCTTCTTATCCAATTATGTTAAAAGTACCGCTAGAAGCCGCCGCTAATAGCGAGTTGAAGTATGTTGTCACGGAGTAGAACACACTATATCTTTAATTACGTCATCTAAAATGGCTCAACACTTGAGTAGATTCAGTCAACATAAACCACTAAAAGCCATTAGAAATAACGCTGCTTAAATCAGCTGGCTACTTAGCTTTTTTAGGTTTTTTCGCTAGACTGACATCTTTAATCATAAACAGCACTGGCTTGCCTAAAATACTCACTTCAGCCAACTCGCCCTTTGACCGCCCAAGTAGGCTAACGCCTAAATCGGATATAACAGAGAAGCGTCCTGCACTGGGTTTATGCTTTGGTGGATACACGAGCTCAATTTGATACTCCTGTTGATCCTGCAGATTAACTAAGCGGATCTCCCGCCCCACAGTCACTTTATCACTCGCCACATCATGCTTTAGCTGCTCAAGTTTGCTAATCACGCCTGCCAAAGCAGTTGGGCGTAGGGAGGCATTAAAACTGTTCTGTAAATAATAGGTTTCGGTTTTTAGTATAAAATTCTGAAATAAACCGCTAAAAAAGGAATATGCCATTTCCGCCTCTGAAATAACCAAGTAAAAGTGCAAGCAAAGAATTTAAAAAAGAGGAATAACTGGATTCAGTGCTTATTTAACAAGAGTATTAAAGTTCTGCCGAGCGCGAGTGACGCTCGGCTTAGACTGGGAATTTGAGTGAGAAGCGGAATAATTTAGCCAAGCAGCAGGTTAAACTAAGAGTGCTCGCTAATACATGGGGAAATAGTGATGAAAATGCAGTGCTAAACATAGTTTTACATCTCCAGTCAAAAGTGTGTGCTATGGGTTGCTTTTTTAAGCGTTCAATATGGCAAATAATGTAAAGTGCTAACTAAGTAAAGTGTTAACTAAATAAGCCATGTTTACTTGGTTGATACCATAGGCCAAGTAAAAAAATAATGCAAGCCCAACCAGGTTCACATTACTGAATATACTTATCTACAGTAAATATGTATTTAACACTAAATTAACTTTGTTGGTGTTGATGCCAATCTTAGTCAATTTAATCCTAGCACGCGTAAAATAAATCGAGCACTGATGGGTTTAGCGATGAAATACCCATTAAATAAATAGGCACTAATTCACTAAAGTTGCTCATTCAAATAAAGTACTCATTCAATAATGTACACTCGAATAATCCCTTAGCTCGGTGATTATAGTACTTAAGTATATTTTAGCGCTATGCAAGCTAACTGAATTAAGCCTTAATGTGTGCGTTTAAATGGTAAATATCGGGTATCCACTTAGGTGATTAATCCCGCGCCTTTCAACAGTATTTTAATGCACATGGAGACGAGGAACAGGCAACTGACGCTCGTGCACCAAATGAGCACTAACCAGCCGAGTCGATAGCTGAGGGATTTAGTTGGGGTCGTCATGTTTATCTCCAGCATATGTAAAGTTATCTAAAGTGAATTAGCGACCTAAGCCAAATTAGCTTAGGTCGCGTTTTGGGAAGCCTCTTTTACCTGAGTCATGGCTAGTGATAGCCTGCATCTTTAGTGACTTTTCCGCGGAACACGTAGTAGATCCAAAAGGTGTAAACCAAAATCAGCGGGATGATCATCAGCGCGCCGACGAGCATAAAGCTTAAGCTACTATCGGGCGCGGCCGCCTGCCAAAGGCTGATATTGGGCGGAATAATGTGTGGCCAGATACTGATCCCGAGCCCACTAAAACCTAAAAAAACTAGGCATAAGGTGAGTAGAAATGGCTGATAGTTATCATCGCGGCGCAAAGATTTCATCAAGGCCCAGCCGCAGGCTAATACCAGTATGGGCACTGGGGCGAAATAGAATAAATTCGGTAAACTAAACCAGCGCAGGGCAATATTGGGCTGCACAAAAGGCGTCCATAAACTGACTAAGCCTATGGTCATAAGCAGGCATAAGGTCAGTGCTCTGCCAAGTTGTTGCATGGTCGTTTTAAGCTCGCCTTGGCATTTTTTCACCAGCCAAGTCGCGCCGAGCAGCGCATAGGCCAGCATAAGGCCAAATCCACAGAAGAGTGAAAAGGGCGATAACCAATCGAAACTTCCGCCACTAAATTGTTGGTTACTAACAGAAATACCTGAGATAAACGCCCCCAGTACTACGCCCTGTGAAAAGGTGGCAGTGATAGAGCCGAACATAAACGCTTTATCCCAGAATAGTTTAGCTTCTGCGCCCGACTTAAATCTAAACTCAAATGCCACGCCGCGAAAAATCAGTGCCAGCAGCATGATGAGCAGCGGTATGGTCAGCGCTTCGAGCACTATGGCATAGGCGAGGGGAAAGGCACCGAGCAGACTAGCGCCGCCGAGCACTAACCAGGTTTCGTTACCATCCCAAACGGGGGCGACGGTATTAACCATAATATCCCTGTCGTCCTCGTCGTGAATAAAGGGAAACAGTATGCCTATGCCGAGATCAAAGCCATCCATCACGATATACATTAAGGTGGCAAAAATGATGATCCCGAACCAAATCAAGGGTAAATCGAATTCCATGGTGAGCCCTTAAATATGTTTAAGATTGAATAAGTAAAGCGAGTGCCATCTGCGTTAACGCTAATGGCTTGTCGCCGCGATATCTGGCCCTTTGCGGATGAGTCGCATCATATAGCTATAACCCACGCCGAAGATGCCGCAGTAACTGACGATGAAAATTCCTAGGCTGATACTCAGGTGGGTAACGCTGTGGGAAGACACGGCATCCTGAGTGCGCATCAATCCTTGGATCACCCAAGGTTGGCGGCCAAGCTCGGTCGTAAACCAGCCAGCTAGTGTCGCGAGCAGTCCTGCGGGGCCGAGCAGCAAGACAAAACGCAGAAAGTGTTTATTGCTGTAGAGTTTGTCTTTGCGTCTGAGATAAGCGCTCCACAGTCCGGCAAAAATCATCAATAGGCCTAAGCCGACCATGACTCTAAAACTCCAAAACACTAACAACACATTGGGTCTGTCCTCGGCGGGATACTCAGTCAAGGCGGGCACTTGTTTACTTAAATCGTGCTTTAAAATCAGACTCGCCAGTCCTGGGATTTCGAGGCTGAAGTGGTTTTTCTCTGCGTCCATATCAGGAATGGCAAACAAGATCAGCGGTGTGGGTTTATCGCCCTCATTACGCCAATGGCCTTCCATCGCCGCGACTTTTACAGGTTGATATTCAAGGGTATTTAAACCATGGAAATCACCAATCACAGCTTGCAGCGGCGCGACGATTAACGCCATCCACATCGCCATAGATAACATCTTACGGATTGCGGGCGTATCGTTCCCTTTGAGTAAATGCCACGCCGCCGATGCGCCCACAAAGAAAGCCGACGAAATAAACGCCGCCACTGTCATATGGGCTAAACGATAGGGAAATGAAGGGTTAAACACTATCTGAAACCAATCAACAGGAATGACGCGATTATTTACGATTTCAAAACCTTGGGGCGTCTGCATCCAACTGTTTGACGCTAAGATCCAGAAGGTCGAGATAATCGTGCCCGTGGCGACCATGCAAGTGGCGAAGAAATGCAGGTTTTTGCCTACCTTCTGCTGACCAAATAGCATGACCCCCAGAAATCCCGCTTCGAGGAAAAACGCGGTAAGCACTTCATAGGTGAGTAGCGGCCCAGTCACGCTGCCGGCGAAGGCGGAAAACGCGCTCCAATGGGTACCAAATTGATAGGCCATCACAATGCCTGAGACCACACCCATGCCGAAGTTTATAGCAAAAATCTTCGACCAAAATTGATAGAGTTGTTGGTACACCTGATTCGCCGTTTTCAACCATAAGCCTTCTAATACCGCTAAATAAGTGGCGAGGCCGATAGTGATGGCGGGGAAAATAATGTGAAAAGAGATAGTAAAAGCGAATTGGATCCTAGCAAGTACAGTGGCATCAAAATCAAACATAATTTCCTCGAGAGATAAGAGTCTCGTTACAAAGGCATTCATTAATGCAGTGTCCACTGAACCTAATATTGGCCCAGCGGTGAAAGCTTGTGTGCCATTAGAGCATGGGATAAGCTGGCTATAACAGACACAGAATATATTTAATGAGCTATAACAGATGGCGAAGTACGAGCAGTTAGCGCAGGAATTAAAGACACGAATAGCCCAAGGCGTCTGGCAGGCGGGGGACAAGTTGCCGTCGCTGCGCCAAACTGTGGCCGATTCGGGTTTGAGTTTGATGACAGTGCTTAATGCCTATCAGCTATTGGAAAGCCAAGGCGTGATTACGGCGCAGGCAAAATCGGGTTATTTAGTGGCGCCGCAGCCAGAAACCTTTCGCTATCCCGACCATCAGCGGCAGATTTATCTCTCTGATAAAGTGGATATTAACGAGTTCGTCTTCTCTGTTTTGCAGGCGTCAAAACAGGCTGGAATAGTGCCCTTTGGCTCAGGTTTTCCCGATCCCAGTTTATTCCCGCAGCAAGCGTTGGCGCGCTCGTTAGTTAAGGTCACTCGGCACATGTCACCGTCTTTTGCTGCCGATAATTTACCGCCGGGGAATGCGGGACTGCGTAAGGCGATTTCCCAACGTTATGCCAAATTGGGTATGAGCATTTCACCCGATGAAATCATTATTACTTCGGGCGCCATGGAGGTGCTCAACTTGAGTTTAGCGACCTTAACTCAAGCGGGGGATTGGGTAGTCATTGAATCCCCGACCTTTTATGGCGCGATGCAGGCGATTGAGCGGCTTAAGCTTAAGGCCATTGCGGTCGCGACGGATCCACAACAGGGCATTGATCTCGAGGCGCTAGCGGAAGTGTTAAAAACCTACCCAGTGAAAGCCTGCTGGTTGATGAGTCAACATCAAAATCCCCTTGGCTGTAGCTTGTCGGATACTAAAAAACAGGCTCTTTATCAGTTATTAAACGAGCATAAGGTCAGTTTAATTGAGGATGATGTTTATCAAGAACTCTATGTCGGCTCTAGTGCACCAAGGCCAGTAAAAGCCTTCGATACCGAAGGAAGAGTGCTGCACTGCGGCTCATTTTCTAAGTCTTTGATTGCAGGTTATCGTGTCGGCTGGGTGGCGGCGGGACTGCATGCGCCGCAGCTACAGCGCTTGCAAGTTATGTCGACGCTATCGACCAGCGCGCCCATGCAGCTTGCTATCGCCGATTTTATTCAGTCGGCACAATATGAGCGCCATTTGAAGCAGTTACGTAAAAAGTTAGCCGATCGCAAATTGGCCATGTATCAGTTATTGCGCGCACATCTGCCCGAGTCTGTGGGAGTTAACTTTGCACAAGGCGGCTATTTTCTCTGGTTAGCGCTGCCTGCACACATGGATGCAACACAAATTTATTCTCAGGCGATTGAGCGCGGGATCAGTATTGCTCCCGGAAATCTCTTTAGTAATCAGGTCGAGTTCCGCCATTTTATGCGCTTGAATGCCTCATACGAGTGCTCGCCAGAGATAGTCTCTGCTGTCGTAGTGCTGGCCGAACTCATCCGTAACTATTCGTGCTAACTCGTTAGGTTCGCTTTTTATATGAGCCTGTTATGTTAGCCCGCTTTGTTGTTTGGGGTTTTCGGTCAGAAGTTAAATGCTGAGGTAAAAAGTTTTAGACTTCCAGATGTCTATCTGTTAGCTTGTTGAATATGCACAAATCTTGTGCAATCCTCTTGGTTGGATCAAGGACAGCACTCTGTTGAAGGAAGGCAAAATGAAGCTTGAATCACTGGCATTACACTACGGTTATGAGTCAGAAGCGACCACGAAAGCGGCCGCGGTACCTATCTATCAAACCACCTCTTATACCTTCGATGATACCCAGCATGGTGCTGATTTATTTGACTTGAAAGTCGCAGGTAACATTTATACGCGGATCATGAATCCTACTACTAGCGTGCTAGAGCAACGTCTGGCAGCCATTGAAGGCGGCATAGGTGCGCTGGCCGTGGCATCGGGTATGGCGGCGATTACCTATGCGATTCAAGCCCTGACTCAAGTTGGCGATAATATTGTCAGCACCAGTCAGCTCTATGGCGGCACTTACAATTTGTTTGCCCATACGCTGCCGCGCCAAGGCGTAGAAGTGCGTATGGCGGCCTTCGATGATTTTGAAGGCCTCGATGAGCTGATCGACGACAAAACTAAGGCCTTGTTCTGCGAATCAATTGGTAATCCCGCGGGGAATATTGTTGATTTACAACGTTTAGCCGAGATTGCCCATAAGCATGGCGTACCTTTAATTGTCGATAATACGGTCGCAACCCCAGTGTTATGTCGCCCGTTTGAGCATGGCGCCGATATCGTTATTCATTCTTTAACCAAATATATTGGTGGCCATGGCACGACCATTGGCGGGGTGATTATCGATTCTGGCAAGTTCGATTGGGTCGCCAATAAGGAAAGATTTGCCTTACTCAACCAAGTCGATCCTTCTTATCATGGCGTGGTTTATACAGAAGCCTTTGGCCCCGCAGCATTTATTGGTCGCTGCCGTGTGGTACCGCTGCGTAATACCGGCGCCGCGCTTTCACCGCACAGCGCATTCTTACTGTTGCAAGGCCTTGAAACCTTAAGCCTTAGAATGGAGCGCCATTGCTCGAACGCGCTAGCATTAGCCGAATATTTGGTGTTGCATCCGGCGGTGAGTTGGGTGAATTACGGCGCCTTGCCGAGCAGCCCTTATCAGGATAATTGCCACAAGATCACTGGCGGAAAAGCTTCTGGGATCATCAGCTTTGGGATTAAAGCGGCCACGCCTGAAGAGGGTAAAATTGCCGGCGGACGTTTTATCGATGCGCTGCAGATGATCCTGCGTTTAGTGAACATCGGCGATGCGAAATCCTTGGCCTGTCACCCTGCGAGTACCACGCACAGACAGCTCGATGCCGATGAACTGGCACGGGCGGGCGTGTCAGAAGATCTTATCCGTATCTCGGTTGGGATTGAGCATATTGACGACATCATTAACGATGTGGCGCAGGCGCTCGATAAGGCACTGGTGAGCAAGTAGTTCTTATCGAATAGCCCATGTCGAATAGCTGATACCCCATCGATTTATTAAATCGTTAACAGTAAAAAGCCGCCATCGATTCAATTCGATGGCGGCTTTTTTAGTGCTTTTAAAACGATGTTAATCTTGCTGCAATCGATTTCTCGCCTTCTGGTAGAAGTAAGAAACGGTAAGTAAAATAACCCCGATCAGCATAAAGGCAATGACCTTTTGCACTAGCTCGAAGGACGCCATATCCAGTAATAGCACCTTGAGCGTCGATAGGATAAATAGCCCAGCGGCGAGGCGGATCATATCGGCATTTTGTGGTTTTAAGCTGATAAACATCAACACACTGCCATGGATAACCAATAAAATCGCGCTGAGTGGGGCGGCAATCATGCTATCGAAGCTATAACTCCACATGAAGTAACTCAAGGCGAGCAGTAGATGCCAACCCCACTTAAGTCCTTGTAATGGCAAGATACGTCTATGCAAGCGTATTGCTGCGCCGTGCTGCAAGATAAGCCTTGCTAGGAGTGCCAGTGATAAAAACTCGATTAACACAAACGAGGCATTATCACGATTAAGCCCAAGTGTGATCTCAAAATGCAACATGATGGGCAACAGGGCTAAGCCTAACGTTAGGCCATAGGCGAGATGATAGCTTTCCTTTATTGCGGCTTGGATTTCGGCGACTAGGGTTAATTTCATGCTATGTGAGGCTTGGCCTTCAGCTCTTTTGCTTAAACTTTTTTGGATCAGCAATGCAAAATAACCACTTAAGGCTAACGCTGTCATCGCTATTCCGACGAGCTCTGAATGATTAAAACCATAAACGATCACGGCTAATACCAGTGCAAAGTAATAAGGGCTCAGTTGCCATTGTAGCTGCAGCAAGGGGCGCCATGTTTCGGGTAATTGGCGATAACGAAGCAGGGTGAAGCCCATAAACAGGGCGCCAACGGTCAGCGCCGCGAGTCCTTGCCAAGCGTGAATAAGACATAGCGAGGCTGTCATCATAACCGCTAGCCAAGTGAGGATTTTGGCCTCTATGTTCAAACTCTTATGCTTAACTACATAGGCTAAACCTAGGCTCATAAAGGTGCTTAGCCAGAGGGCGATAGCGGTATATTCCCAATAGTTGCGGATAACTTTGGGCAGCAGAATAAGCGGCAGCAGCAAGTAACAGCAGATTTGCACGCTGTAAGCGGCTTTAGCAAATAGGGCATCTTTATAGTGGCGGCGATACCAATAATGGGCCAAGAGTAAGGCGGTAAATAACTCAATTCGTGCCAGTTTGGCCATAAGCGGCTGGGCGCTAAAGCTAAAACTGTCCGCGAGCGTTATGCCTTCAACGACCTTAAACAGCAGTGGCAATAGCAAGAGCCAAGCGGCAAATTCGCTGACAACGAGTTTGTCCTTTACGCTTAAGTACAGCAGTAATAGGCTAACTAGCGGCAAGATAGCGAGATAGTAATCGCTGCTCAAAAGGTAAGCCGCGAGGATAATTGTCGCCAAATAAAAACCGCTTAATAGTTCTTTTAATATTCTGCAAAGCTGATGTTCTAACGCAGAAAGCGGCGCATGGGTGAATGTTAATAGTCGAATGGCAAAGACTAAGGCGGCGCAACTTAAGGCCAGTGCGATCAGCGAAACGCCAAAGGCCGACAAAGCTGAAATTGCCAAGGCATCTAATATGCTGGATTTTAACAGTGCCATGCTATCAAGCACGCTAAACGCATTTAACCCTAATCCCATTAGCAGTAATACATAGGCTTCGGCGCGCACTGAAACCAGCTCTTCTTTGGTGCCAATCCATAACAGTAATAAGGCTTCGAGCAGTAAGACTAAGCCGAGGAAATCATGGCTAAGTAAATACAGTGCTGCAAATCCGGCAAAACTTCCTGCCAAGACTAACAATAAGCCGCTGCGGGCTTTTTCTAAGCGGCTTTTTAGCTGCCAATAGAGGGCTGCACAAATCAGCGCGTTGATCGCGAAGATTTCCCCTGCGAACTCAGTGAATTGCGTTAATTCGAATAGCACAAAGGCGAGCAATGCTATTGGCAAAGCGAGCATGCGATGGCTTAGGGTGTTGCTTGGTTGTTTATCTTGATGGCTAAACTGCTGGGTAAATAGTAGGCCGGTGATGCCGTAGAGATAAAAGGTCGCATTAATACTGAAAAGCGCCAGCAGACTGCCACCGCCAAAGTCGGTGAGTGGCAGTGGCACAAAATAGCTAAAGGCTTCGATGCAGCCAATGTGCAGCAGCGCGGTGATTTCCAGTAATAACGGCCACTTAAGCTTATAACTTTGGGCAAGGGCGCCAATTCCAATAAGCAGTAAATAAGGAAGATACAGCAGTGGTGTATAGCTTTGGGATAACAACATCATAGGCGCGGTCGAGCCGCCGACTAAGGCGATCACGGCGATCACTTTGGCATCTAAGCGCATCGACAGACCATAACCTGCCAGAGTGATTATTAACAGTAAGATAAAACTCGCGCTATTGGGGATGATTTCAAAATACGGCCCAATAAAGTAAGCGCAGAGAAAGTTAAGGATAAGGCCTAATCCGACTATCCCAGAACCAAAGTCCGCCATGCCCGCACGTTTTTGGCGAATAAAAATCCCGCCAGCTATGATAGCGTTCGCGCTGGCAAACCCGAGTAGCGCTTTGCCCAGTTCTGAGAACCAATGGTTGATGGAATATTGCAGTAAATAACCAAAGCCTAATGTCAGGGTGATGATCCCTGCGACTGTCATCAAGAAGACTGGGCCTAATCCCTTGGCTTGATAATGATGGTAGAAGGATTTGATTTGTTCGGTAATTGCGCCAAAGGGCGCCATGATGGTCGCTAATCCTTGGGATAACAGATCGTCAAATTGACTCGCCACTTGCACGCTTGCCTGTAATTTGACTTCATCACTCAGTTGTTGGTCTTGCGCTTGGTGTCTGGTTTTGGCGGTTTGTTCTGCTGAGGTATTTTTTGTGTTTCTTTGCCAAGGGTCTTCTTGCAAAGCGTTTTGCTGCCATGGGTTGGGGTCTGCTTGAGTAGCCGCTACGGGAGTAGACTCAAGGATTGGTGTGTGTGCCGCATAGGCTAATGCGGGCGTGTTACCTGCGGCAGGGAGCACAGCCGCAATCGATACTGCATCTGCCGCCATACTGATAGTGGTATCAGAGGCGTCTTCAGTCGCAATTTGCTGACTTAAGGTATCGAGCTTAGTTGAAAATTCTGCCAATTGACGGCTGAGCGAAGATTGCTGCGATAAATGCAGCGACTGTAATTGTGCCAGCTCAGCTTTTAGTTGTGCGACGTCATCCTTTAACGGCATATCTCAATCCTAGTTAAGTGCCTAATAGCTTAAAACATTCAGCGCTTAAGAATTTAAGGACTTAAGCACCTTTGCAATTGGATTGTACTTGCGACAGGGGATTTCGGCTAGCCATAGCGAATGTGGAAAAATGCTGATAGTGGAGTAGAACAATATTTTAGCGGGTTTAGTTCAACAAAGAGCCAGACATTGCTGGCTCTGATTAAAGTACTAAATAGTGGCAGGGTTATTTCTTTTGCGCCTGCAGGATCACAAATTTACCGTTGGAGGCGACTGTGGTGCAGTTTTTAAATAAGCGCTGCAATTTCACATGGTAAGCCAGATGGCGGTTGCCGACGATATGTAAGATGCCCCCGTCTTTTAAGCGGCGGCGGGCGTCTAAAAACATCTGCCACGCGATATGATCGGTAATGGCTTCACCTTGATGGAAGGGCGGATTACACAGCACCAGATCCGGTTGCACTTCTTCTGGCAGATGCGTCATGCAGTCGTCCCAATAGAAGTGGTCTTTATCTGCAGGCAATTGATTACGTGCCCAGTTTGCCTTGGCTGATGCGACCGCCATTTCGGAATCGTCGATAAAGTGGATATCAGCTTCAGGGAATAACTGAGCGGTTCGCAGTCCCAGCACGCCATTGCCACAGCCGAGATCGACAATCGACTTGAAATCCCCTTTCGGCAGATTTTCGAGCATGATGCGTGCGCCAATATCGAGTTTGTTGGCGGCAAACACATTACTTAAGTTACTGATCTCAAGTTGATATTCAGGTACGGCCCAAGTCACTTCTTTGGCTAATGGTCTGGGTTTACCATCACTGACACAGGTAATTACTCGGGTGTTTTTCCACGCTAAACTAGCGCTTGCTGGGCCTAAATGCTTAGCAAAGACATCGAGCAAGGCGCCATTAATCGATTTAGCTTTGGCTGCCACTAATATGCTAGTGCCAGCGGGTAACACTTGCGATAAGCGTGTTAGCTGGTGGGCAAAGTAGCTTAAGTTCTTAGGCAACTTCATCAATACTAAGGCTAAGTTTTCTGGCAAGGTATCGCGGCTGGTAAACCATTGCAGATTATCCAGCGGCAACTGATTGCGACCATGGTTTTGTTCTGTGCCTAAAAAGCTGGTTCTGGCATCGGTTTCAACACACAGTGGCCAACTTGGATTCAGTTTCGATACACCACAGCTTAAGGCGCCGAAACTGTCGTTGATAATGGCGGTTGGCACGGCGGTTTGCTCTGACTCAATAAGGCTTTTGAGTAAGTGTTCATCGGCGGCATCCCAAGCTTGAAGATTAGATTCCTGCTGAGCTGGATACCGTAAAAGTTCGAGTTCAACACCCGCTACTGAAAATTGTGTTGTCATGTGCCACACTGCGCCAATAAATTAAGGCGCAGATTATCGCAGATTTCATGGCGCAGTGCGACGGCTCTGCATTAAGGGTTAATGTCTAGCCCTAATATATAGGCCTAATGTATCGTCCTAAATGCAGCCCTGCTGTGGACGAAGCGGTAATTAAACTGCCGGATAGGAGAGGGTGGTGAACAAGCAAGATGATGACCAAAGATAATAATCAGCGTGACCAGAGTGACAATCAAGGTGGCGGCCAAAGGGTTGACTTGTTTTCTGAACTTGAACTTGAGCTTGAGCTTGATGCCGCGGCGGATCCTGATTTGCCGTTAAGTTTGAGCATGGCCGAACAAGGTTCGAAAAAAGCTGAGCAACCCACACCGCCAATCACCTTAGTTCGGGGTTATCTTAATGCTGAGCAGCAAGCTGCGCTGATGAAAGAAGCGCAGACTTATCCCTTAAGTCGCCCCGAAATCCAAGTATTCGGTCAGTTTCACGCGATTCCCCGCCAGCAAGTGTGGTTTGGCGACTCGGGCTGCGACTATTTATATTCAGGACTGTTTATCCGCGCCTTACCTTGGCCTAAATATGCCCATAAGTTGAGGGAAAAGTTAGCGCGGGATTATGGCTTGGCCAGCAATGGGGTATTAGTCAATCGCTACGCAGATGGTAAGGATTGCATGGGGGCCCACAGCGATGATGAACCAGAAATTGCCCATGGTAGCCATATTGCGTCTATTACCTTAGGCGCCACGCGGGATTTTATGCTTAAGCATAAACACAGCCAAACCAAGTACAACATCAGTTTGCACAGCGGCGATCTGCTGATCATGCATTGGCCCATGCAAAACGATTGGTTACACAGCTTACCTAAACGCTTGAAAATAAAAGAGCCCCGCTGGAACTACACCTTTAGACAACTCATCGTTAATTTCCATGGCTAAATGCCTACTGTTAACTGTTTGTGGCTGCGGACTGCCTGCCAAATAAGGTGAGATATAATGTGGTCGTAGATCAGCAAACTGGATAAGTGAATTTGATCTTTTCCACCTGAAGCAGTACTCTGCGGCCACTGGATTTCCCCATTCTGAGACTCGAATATGTCCAATACTCATGCGCAGGGCACAGTGGCTAACACTATCACGCAGAAGTTAACCGAAGGCTTCTCGCCGACGCACTTAGAAGTGATCAACGAAAGTAATCGTCACCATGTGCCACCGAATTCAGAAACCCATTTCAAAGTTGTGCTCGTGAGTGAGCAGTTTGATGGTTTACGTCTCTTGGCACGGCATCGATTGGTTAATACTCACTTAGCCCATGAGCTAGCCAATGGCGTGCATGCCTTGTCGATTCACACATTCACTCAAAGTGAATGGGATGCGAATGCACAAGTGCCTAATACGCCAAATTGTCGCGGTTAATCAAAAATTATTGCAGTTAATCAATAGACTAATTAATCCGCTCTACAAAGTTAATTAGTTTAGATCCCAAGGCCACTCCTCATCGAGTGGCTTTTTATTTTAGGTCAAACTAAGGTCATTTTCTGGTTTCTGTGCCCGAGTTTCTGGTTTCCCTATAGGCGTTTCTGTGTTAACAATATGTTCTATTTTAAGGGTTTGGGTGATGCGATTGCGGAGCTCTGTCCTGAGAGCATGTTCACGTCTGTTAGAACCATGGGCTCGTTTGATGTCAGGGAGAGTATTAAAAATGCGTAAGTTTGGGAGTGTACTCGTCTTAATGCTGCTGATGGGGCTGAGCGGTTGTAATCCCGCAGCCAGTGACGCGCAAAGCGTAGCCGTTTCCCATGCCGCAACGGATGACCCCCAAGCTATTCCCGCTATTGAATGGCGCCTTGCAACTTCTTGGCCGAAAAACTTCCCCGGTTTAGGCATGGCTCCTGAGCGTTTTGCCCATTTAGTCGATGAAATGTCTAACGGTCGGTTAAAGATCCAGGTTTATGGTGCGGGAGAATTGATGCCAGCGTTTGCCATCTTTGATGGCGTGAGTCAGGGAAAAATTCAAATGGCCCATGCCGCTTCTTATTACTGGAAAGGTAAGGCGCCCGCGGCGCAGTTTTTTTCATCGATTCCCTTTGGTATGACAGCGCAAGAAATGAACGGCTGGTTGCACTACGGCGGTGGCATGGCGTTGTGGGAAGAAGTGTATCGCCCCTTTGGCATCATTCCCCTCGCAGGTGGCAATACGGGCATGCAAATGGGCGGCTGGTTCAATAAACCGATTAATACCATTGCTGATTTTAAGGGACTGAAGATCCGCATGCCGGGCTTGGGCGGCGAAGTCTTAAAGCGTGTTGGCGCTATACCTGTGAATATGGCGGGGCGTGAACTCTATGGTGCGCTACAAACTGGCTCGATTGATGCGGCTGAGTGGGTGGGGCCATTGAACGACCTTGCTTTTGCTCTACATAAAGTGGCGAAGTACTACTATTACCCAGGTTGGCATGAGCCGGGTTCCAATATGGAGTTTTTGATGAATAAAGCTGCCTTCGAAAGTTTACCTCAAGATTTACAAGCCATAGTGAGAGTCGCGGCGAGAGCCATTAACCAAGATATGCTCGATGAATACACGACCCGCAATGTGACGGCCCTTGAAACCTTAGTGAATGATGAAGGGGTAGTGCTTAAAGCATTTCCACCGAAAGTGTTGTTGGAACTTGAGAAAATCTCTAAACAAGTGATTGAAGAACAAGCCAATCAAGATCCTTTAATGCGCAAAGTGTACGCCGCCTATCACGCCTACGAGCAAGGTGTGCGCCAGTATCATAAAATATCTGAGGATGCTTACAGCCAACAGCGTCAACACTAAATGCGTGCTGTTTTTAGCACTCACTGTCACATTAACACCTGATTTATATGAGATGATTTCATCTTAAATTATCTTGTTATCGGCGTAATTCATTTGGTGTTATGCTTGCAAGCCATAAATAGACAGTTACAGTGGCGTTGATGTCGCCCTGAGAATTTGGAGATCCCTATGCCATTACTTGATAGCTTTACCGTCGATCATACTCGAATGAATGCCCCTGCAGTTCGTGTTGCTAAGCACATGAGCACGCCAAAGGGCGATGCGATTACGGTATTTGATCTACGTTTTTGCGCACCGAATAAAGATATTCTCAGTGAGCGTGGTATTCACACTCTGGAGCATTTATTCGCTGGCTTTATGCGTGACCATTTAAATGGTAGCAATGTTGAGATCATCGATATTTCGCCAATGGGATGCCGTACCGGCTTTTATATGAGTTTGATTGGTGAGCCGACTGAGCGCCAAGTGGCCGATGCGTGGTTAGCTGCGATGGAAGATGTGCTTAAAGTGGTTGAGCAGTCTGAAATCCCTGAGCTGAACGAATACCAATGTGGTACGTATGAGATGCATTCATTAGAGCAGGCACAAGATATCGCCCGTAATATTATTGCGGCTGGCGTAAGTGTGAATCGCAATGATGATTTGAAATTAAGCGACGAAATTCTAGGTAATCTGTAACGGTTTGCACTCTTACTTGTGTAAGAGTGCCTAGCCATTAAATTCAGTTTCCTGAAGTTAATGAGAGAAAGCGACGAGAGTCGCTTTTTTTTTCAAACAAATTCAGCTATTTTACAAGTTAATAACAAAAACGCCGTACGCTAACAAAATTTTTGGGAGCTTGGTATGCCTAGTCGTTACTTCACAGTATCACTCTGTGCAATTTCTGTATCTCTTGCCTGTTCTAACACAACGTTCGCCGATGATTTCCACAGTCAAATGCTTGAACTGAATCAGCTCAATGACACATTCCACTCCACTGCTGACAGTTTAGCGTTAGGCCAGTTAACGGCTTTGACGGTTTTACCTGCGGATCTTAACGGAAATCCAGCAAGCATTAATATGCGCAGCGCGAGTCAAGGCGTGGCCGTATTGCAAGATAGAGTGTATTTCTCACCTGCGCCTTATTCTGCACCGCAATTACAACTATTACCCAATCTGCTGCAACAACAGAGTGTCACTGTCACGCCAATGGCGAATATGGTGGTTGGTGGGCAAGGGGCGTTTGGGGTGGTGAGTTATCAAACCTTACCTGTAGCCGAGCAAGCGGAAAACAGTAAGGTAACGCTCGAAGGCAATACGGATGCTGACTACAGTGTCGATGTGAATTGGGGCGTGAAGCAAAAAGAATACGGCATGATACTCGCGGTTAACTACAGCGATGGTAGCGGCGCCGAGCACTTGCTCAATGGCCAAGATACTGACCGTCAAACCACTGATATCTTATTTAAAATCAACGCTGCGAGTTTATTAGGTGCCAGAAGTCCGCAGGTGACTGAGTTTACCTACCAGTTCCTCGATGATGATAGCTATCGCTCCCAACTCGGCTTAACGCAGGCCGATTGGCAACAAGATCCTATGAGTTTGTATTCGGCCACGGCTGGAGATCAGTATCAAGGGCGACACCATAAGTATCAACTGTCACACCAAGTTGCGCTTAGTGGTGGGCATAAGGTCATCACGGACTTTTACTATCAATCCTATTCGCAGCAATTAAATCAACTCAATCAATTTGATGGGCAAATGCTCGATACCCAGAGTTTAGCTGCGCTGGCCGCATTTGAACGGCAGCCGACTGCTGATGGCGTCGCGGTCGCCTCCTTACAACAAGACAATGATTTCAGCTCCTTTGGGGTACAAACTGAGTCAGTGAATCAGTATGGTGCCCATCAAATTAGCTATAGCGCTCGTTATCATACGGATAAAGCCGAGATGCATCTTGGCGATCAGCAGAGTCTATGGCAACAGGACTTGAGTGTAGTGAGTGAAGCACCCAATGCGCTGTTGGCTTATACCGATGATGCGACCGCATTCACTTCGGCCATCGACTCCTTGTTTAATTGGGACGGATTGCAGCTCAAACTCGCGCTTGCCTATGAAAAAGTGGACGTCAATCGCGAGGTCAATCTAGCCTACGCCGGACTCGAAGCGGCGGATTTTTCTGATAGCGATTGGATGCCACAGCTTGGCGTTTTATATCATGCTGGAGATTGGCGCTTTAGTGCAGATATTCGACGCTCCTGGACCGCCGCGAGTGCGGGGAATCTTGAGCAAGAGGCACAAGTGTCGCTGCAATATCAAGTCAGCGCCCAATATGCCAGCGAGCATTTTAGTGCTGACATCAAAACCTACGTTCAAGATTTTGATAACCTGCATGTCAATTGCGATGCTTATAGCCAATGCGCCGACAGTCGTTTGTGGGTTCAAGGCAATGTCGTGGATGTGCAGACCAAAGGGGTTGAGCTGAATCTTGGCTATCAATGGGAACTGGGCAGTGTGCAGTTGCCTTTAGCTGTGAATTATCAGTATTCGAATGCTGAGTATCAAACTAATAGCTGCAACGAAATTCAAGGCTGCGTCGTGGCTGGCGATAGGGTGGCGTGGTTACCCGAGCAGCAGCTGCAGTTGAGTGCTGGAATGAAGTATGACGAATATGAACTGAACGCGAATGTCTTTTATCAATCGGAGCGCGAAATGGGCCAATTCGGCGCCCAATTACAGCCTGTCGCCGCACAATGGCGGGTAGATTTAGCGGCGAATTATCATTTTAACCGTCACCATGAGATTTATTTTCGGATAGAAAACCTCTTAGATGAGACATTAGTCACAACAGCATCAAATAGCGGAATTCGATCGGAAAATGGACGTATTAGCTATTTAGGTTATCAATGGCGCTTTTAAGTTGAATTTTATTTCGTTTGAATTTAAATCAATTGAAACAAATAAGATCGATTTAAGACGCGTTTAGTGGATGTTTCGACTTTTTGCTAAATTAAATCTTTAATTATTAATGCTATAGTACCCAGTGGCCGTAATATTCTCTCTTTCTGATCAGTCACTAGGTCGGAAGGTGAACGCCGTAGCGCATGATTCTTTTCAATCCGTATTTTAGGTTTGAAATCACCTATAATTTTCGTGGCGATGCCAAGTCAATTGGGGTAAAATGCGCGCGACCAGCGTGATTGCGATCGCATTTCTGTGATAAATCTGCGCTAGCTCAATGCAGTAGGTTTTGTTTAAAACCTAAGTATTTAGCAGGAACGCGGCGCATTGTCTTTCCTTCAAACGTAGTGCTTGTGGATATGATTACAATTAAGAAAGGATTGGAACTGCCTATAGCAGGCGGACCAGAGCAAGTTATCCATAATGGCCCAGCCATTAAACATGTAGCTACTTTGGGTGAAGAGTATATTGGCTTACGTCCAACGATGAAAATCAAAGTGGGCGATAAAGTACAAAAAGGCCAGGTTCTTTTTGAAGATAAGAAGAATTTAGGCGTTAAATATACGGCTTTAGCCAGTGGTACTATATTAGACATTAACCGGGGCGCCCAGCGTGTTCTGCAGTCTGTTGTCATTGCAGTGGAAGGAAACGAAAGCGTTGCCTTTGCTAAATATGATGCCACTGCACTCGATACGCTTGACTCGCAGTTAGTCCGTGACAATCTGATCGAATCAGGTTTATGGACAGCATTGCGTACTCGTCCTTTTAGCAAAGTTCCTGCTGTAGACTCTTCTGCTGCTGGTATTTTTGTAACCGCAATAGATACTCAACCTCTTGCCGCTGATCCCGTTGTGGTGATCCGTGAGCATAAAGAAGATTTTGCTAATGGTCTTAAGGTCTTAGCAAGACTTACTGACGGTAAAGTTTACCTTTGTAAAGCGCCTGGCGCTGATATTCCTGCCGCAAACGCACAAGTTGAAGAATTTGCTGGTGTGCACCCTGCAGGATTAGTCGGTACTCATATTCACTTCTTATTGTCTGCCTCTGCAAAACGTACCGTTTGGCATATTGGTTACCAAGATGTAATAGCAATTGGTCAGCTATTTACGACGGGTGAACTCAATACCGAACGTGTTATTGCGATCGCAGGCCCTAAAGCGGCTAAGCCAAGACTCGTACGCACTGTTGTGGGCGCGAGTATGACTGAATTAACCGCAGGTGAAGCCTTAGATGGTAATGTTCGTCTGATTTCAGGCTCTGTTCTGAATGGTCGTACAGCCGTTGGCCCACAAGGGTATTTAGGTCGTTACCATGTTCAAGTAAGTCTGTTAGAAGAAGGTACAGAGAAAGAGTTTTTAGGCTGGGTATTACCAGGCTCAGACAAATATTCTATCACTCGTGCATTCTTAGGACATCTTGCTCCTTCTCGTCTGTTCAGTATGACGACCAGTACAGGTGGTTCAGACCGCGCTATGGTGCCAATTGGTAACTATGAGCGTGTAATGCCATTGGACATTCTTCCTACTATGTTGTTGCGTGACTTGATTTCAGGTGACTTTGACGGTGCTGCTACTTTAGGCGCGTTAGAGTTAGATGAAGAAGATCTCGCACTGTGTACGTTCGTATGTCCAGGCAAGTATGACTACGGTTCATATCTGCGTGACTGTTTAGATACGATCGAGAGGGAAGGCTAATGAGCTTGAAAGATTTTTTCGAACGTATTGAACCCGACTTTGAAAAAGGCGGTAAATACGAAAAGTTTTATGCCCTATTCGAAGCGGCATACACAATTTTTTATACCCCAGGTAAAGTGAACAAGGGCAAAACCCACGTTCGCGATAACCTCGACCTAAAACGTATGATGATTACGGTTTGGGCTTGTGCTTTCCCAGCGATGTTCGTGGGTATGTACAACGTAGGTTTACAAGCTCAATTAGCTTTAGTGGCTGGCTTTGCTACCCCTGACGTATGGCAAGTGAGCTTGTTCAGCATGTTCGGTACCGAACTGACGGCAAACTCTGGCTGGCCTGCGCTAATGTGGTATGGCGCCTGTTTCTTCCTACCTATCTACGCGGTGACCTTCGCCGTCGGTGGTATCTGGGAAGTGCTGTTTGCCTCTATTCGTGGCCATGAAGTCAACGAAGGTTTCTTCGTTACCTCTATCCTGTTCGCTTTAACGCTGCCAGCAACTATCCCATTATGGATGGTGGCGCTGGGTATCACCTTCGGTGTGGTCGTGGCGAAAGAAGTATTCGGTGGTACAGGGCGTAACTTCTTAAACCCAGCGCTAGCGGGTCGTGCCTTCCTGTTCTTCGCTTATCCGTTGAACATGTCGGGTGATACCTCATGGGTTGTGGCTGACGGCTACTCAGGTGCGACTGCACTGAGCCAAGCAGCAGCGGGCACATTAGATTATGCAATCAACCAAAACTGGTGGGATTCGTTCTTCGGTTTCATTCCAGGTTCAGTGGGTGAAGTGTCTACATTAGCGATTCTGTTAGGTGGTTTGGTCATCATCTACACCCGTATCGCTTCATGGCGCATCGTTGGCGGTGTAATGGTCGGTATGATTGCCATTTCTACTCTGCTTAACTTTGTCGGTAGCGACACTAACCCAATGTTTGCAATGCCTTGGTACTGGCACTTAGTGTTAGGTGGTTTTGCGTTTGGCATGATGTTTATGGCGACAGACCCAGTGTCAGCGTCATTCACTAACCAAGCTAAATGGGCATACGGTATCTTGATCGGTGCAATGGCTGTGTTTATCCGCGTGATTAACCCTGCATTCCCTGAAGGCATGATGTTGGCAATTTTGTTTGCTAACTTGTTCGCGCCATTGTTCGACCACTTCGTGGTTCAGGCAAATATCAAGCGGAGGATTGCCCGTGGCTAGTAATAAAGATTCGTTCGGCAGAACCTTATTTATCGTCGTTGGCCTATGTCTAATTTGTGCGATATTTGTGTCTACTGCAGCAGTGTTACTGAGACCGACTCAAGCAGAAAATAAACTGCTCGATAAGCAAAAGTACATTCTGGAAGCCGCTGGTCTTATCGATACTAAAGCTGGCAAGGTCACCAAAGCGCAAATTCTGGATACTTACGGCAAACACATCGAAGCTAAATTGGTCGATTTAAAAACGGGTGCTTGGGTTGATGGTGTTAATGCTGACACTTTTGATCAACGTAAAGCGTCTCGTGATGTGAAAACCTCATTTGTACCTGAGAACGACATTGCTTCAGTGAAACGTGTAGCGGATAACGCTGTGGTTTATCTTGTTCGTGATGAACAAGGCAAATTAACGAGTGTGATCCTGCCAATCCATGGTTATGGCCTTTGGTCTACTATGTATGCCTTCCTTGCTATGGATGCTGATCTAAACACAGTGCAAAGCTTAGTCTACTATGAGCAAGGCGAAACGCCGGGCTTAGGTGGCGAAGTGCAAAATGCTCAGTGGAAAGCGAAATGGCATGGCAAAAAGTTATTTGATGAGCAAGGTAACATTGCTATCAGCGTAACTAAAAACCCAGCTGTTGCTAGCACTGAATACGGTGTAGACGCATTATCTGGCGCAACCTTAACGAGTAACGGTGTGCAACATTCACTGACATTCTGGTTAGGGAAAGAAGGTTTTGCGAGTTTCATTGAAAAAGCACGCAATGGAGGTCTCAACTAATGTCTGACGCTAAAGAACTGAAACAGGTTTTGACCGGACCTATAGTCAACAACAACCCGATTGCTTTACAAGTACTTGGTGTATGTAGTGCATTAGCGGTAACGAGCAAGCTCGAAACTGCACTGGTAATGGCGTTGGCGTTAACTGCGGTAACCGCGTTTTCGAACCTGTTTATCTCAATGATCCGTAATCATATTCCAAGCAGTGTGCGTATTATCGTACAGATGACCATTATTGCCTCTTTGGTAATCGTGGTTGACCAATTGCTGCAGGCTTATGCTTATCAGATCTCTAAGCAGCTGTCGGTATTCGTCGGCCTTATCATTACGAACTGTATCGTAATGGGGCGCGCCGAAGCCTACGCGATGAAAACACCGCCAATGATGAGCTTTATGGATGGTATCGGTAACGGTTTAGGTTACGGTGCAATTCTGTTAGCTGTTGGCTTCGTACGTGAACTGTTTGGTAACGGTTCTCTGTTCGGTGTTGAAATCCTGCACAAGATCTCTGATGGTGGCTGGTACCAACCAAACGGTCTGCTACTACTGCCTCCGAGTGCGTTCTTCCTGATCGGTGTTTTGATTTGGATTATTCGTACCTATAAGCCAGAGCAAGTTGAAGCAAAAGGGTAAGTGCGATGGAACATTATATTAGCCTGTTAATTCGCTCTGTTTTCATTGAAAACATGGCACTGGCCTTCTTCCTAGGTATGTGTACTTTCTTGGCTGTGTCTAAGAAAGTCACCACAGCCATGGGCCTAGGGATTGCGGTAGTTGTAGTGTTAACTATCTCTGTCCCAGCAAACCAAGTTATATATCAAGGGCTGCTAGCTCCTGGTGCACTTGCTTGGGCTGGCGCACCTGAAGCTGACTTAAGCTTCTTGAAATTCATTACCTTTATCGGTGTGATTGCGGCTTTGGTTCAAATTCTGGAAATGGCACTGGACAAGTACTTTCCACCTTTGTACAACGCATTAGGTATTTTCTTACCTTTGATCACAGTGAACTGCGCGATTTTTGGTGCGGTATCATTCATGGTTGAGCGTGACTACAAGTTAGGCGAGAGTGTGGTGTTTGGTTTCGGCTCAGGAGTGGGTTGGGCATTAGCTATCGTATTGATGGCCGGTATCCGTGAGAAGCTGAAGTATGCCGACGTGCCTAACGGCCTACGTGGTTTAGGGATTACCTTTATCACTGCTGGTTTGATGGCCTTAGGTTTCATGTCGTTTTCTGGTGTGTCTCTGTAAGAGACACATAACGGCTTCTTGAATTGGACCTTCTAAGGATAAGTTAATGGATATTCTTGGTATTTTTAAATCTACTCCGCTCGAGGTTTACCTCGGTGTGAGTATGTTTACTGCTATTGTCCTCATCTTGGTATTAGTGATTTTATTCGCTAAGTCTAAGTTAGTGGCTAGTGGTGACATCACGATCGGCATTAATGACGATCCTGAAAAAGCGATTACAACCGGTGCGGGCGGTAAGTTGTTAGGCGTTTTGGCTAACAGCGGTATCTTCGTATCGAGTGCGTGTGGTGGCGGTGGCTCATGTGGCCAATGCCGCGTGGTGATTAAGTCTGGCGGCGGCGATATTCTGCCCACGGAACTTGACCACATCAGCAAAGGTGATGCCCGTAAAGGTTGTCGTCTTTCTTGTCAGGTTAACGTTAAGAACGATATGGAAATCGAGCTTGACGAAGAAATCTTCGGTATCAAGAAATGGGAATGTGAAGTTATCTCTAACGATAACAAAGCCACTTTCATTAAAGAACTGAAGCTGCAAATCCCTGATGGCGAATCTGTACCATTCCGTGCTGGCGGTTATATTCAAATCGAAGCACCTGCTCACCATGTTAAATATGCAGATTTCGATGTACCTGCACAATACCGTGGCGACTGGGAACACTTCGGTTTCTTCAATCTTGAATCTAAGGTTGATGAAGAAACTATCCGTGCATACTCAATGGCTAACTACCCAGAAGAGTTCGGTATTATTATGCTGAACGTGCGTATTGCTACGCCTCCACCACGTAACCTGACTCTGCCTTGCGGTAAGATGTCATCTTACATTTGGAGCTTAAAAGCTGGCGATAAAGTGACAATTTCTGGCCCATTCGGTGAATTCTTCGCGAAAGATACCGATGCAGAAATGGTGTTTATCGGCGGTGGTGCGGGTATGGCGCCAATGCGTTCGCACATCTTCGACCAACTGAAGCGTCTTCACTCTAAACGTAAGATGAGCTTCTGGTACGGTGCACGTTCTAAACGTGAAATGTTCTACGTAGAAGATTTCGACGGCCTTGCGGCTGAGAATGATAACTTCGTATGGCATGTGGCACTTTCAGATCCTCAACCAGAGGATAACTGGGATGGTTACACAGGTTTTATTCATAACGTATTGTATGAAAACTATCTGAAAAACCATGATGCACCAGAAGATTGTGAGTTCTACATGTGTGGACCTCCAATGATGAACGCTGCCGTAATTGGCATGTTGAAAAATCTTGGTGTCGAAGACGAAAACATCTTGTTGGATGACTTCGGCGGCTAATGTTCATTAGTCCTAGATAGAAAAGTTGCAGATGTTGAGGATAATCTCTCATCTGCAACTTTTGCATTTAAGGGCCCAAATAAGAGTAGTAGGTCACTATGTTTCAGACCTTAAAGATCAATACCTCAGCACTAAAGCATTCATTTAACTGGCTAGTCCTCGTAGGGCTGGCCTTTTTTGTTTCAGCCTGCTCAAAGCAGAACGAGGTCATTTCATTAGCGGGCAGCACTATGGGGACGACTTATCACATTAAAGTCGTGCCGAATGAGCAGATGCCGACGGCGCAATTACTTCAAGCGGAAATTGATTTAGCCCTTGAGCTAGTCAATGATCAGATGTCGACCTATCGCCCTGATTCAGAATTATCCCGTTTCAACCAGTTGCCATTGGAGCAAAGTGTTGAAGTCTCACCGGATACCATCAAAGTGGTGCAAGAGGGAGTACGCTTATATCAAGTGACGGATAAGGCACTTGATATTACCTTAGGTCCTTTAGTTAACCTGTGGGGATTTGGGCCAGATAAGCGTCCAACAAAGGTCCCGAGTCAGGCCGATATAGATGCGGCAAAAGCCAAAACCGGTATTAGTGAACTTTCCATTGAAGGTAACCGTCTAACTAAGCACAACGCCCATTTATACGTAGACCTATCGTCGATTGCCAAAGGGTTTGGCGTTGATAAAGTGGCTTCCATTCTTGATAAATACCACGCGACTGGGTATTTAGTTGAAATTGGTGGTGAGCTCAGCATTAAAGGTGCTAAAGGCGATGGTAGCTCTTGGCGCGTTGCCATAGAGCAACCAACCGATGACGGTTCTGAAGCCGTACAGCAGGTTATCTCACCAGGTACTATGGCGATGGCGACCTCGGGCGATTATCGTAATTATTATGAGGAAGACGGCCAACGTTTTACCCATATAATTGATCCGCGTACCGGTTTGCCGATAAATCATAAGCTAGCATCCGTGACCGTATTGCATCAAAATTGTATGACGGCCGACGGTTTTGCAACGGCTATGATGGTTTTGGGCACAGAAGCATCATTGGAGCTTGCCAAGAAGGAACACTTGGCGATAATGCTTATCGAAAAGCAAGGCGACGGATTTAAGGTCTACTATAGCGACGCCTTCAAGCCTTTCCTTATTTAGTTTTTGGAGTAAACCATGACCTCTTTTATCGCGGCATTTGTGATTTTGTTATTATTCTTTTTGCTCATGTCGATTGGTTATCTCATCAAGCGCAAAGCCGTTGAAGGAAGTTGTGGCGGTTTAGGTGTTCTAGGGATTGAGAAAGCGTGCGATTGTGATGACCCTTGTGACAAACGTAAACGTCGTATGGCCGCTGAAGAAGCGCGCCGTGAGAAGTTAACCAAAGACCGTATTATCTAACATTCTCTACATCGTCTGTTTTGACAATAGCCTCCCATCTGGAGGCTATTTTTTTGCCTGAAACTTATCAGCCTAGACGATTCACTTAAATTTATCCTTGGGATATGAGGGAGATAGCGCGCTAATCTAAGCGGAAATGATAATGGTTGTTATCATTAAGTAGGTGAATTATAAAGATAATTTGAGTTGGCTGCTGAATTGTACTAGGCTAGAAGCTTGATTTAGATCAATCTTTTCACGCTTACCAAGGATAGTAACTTATGAAAGGTCATCCTAAAGTGGTTGGGCAACTGAATCGGGTGCTTACCTGTGAGTTGACCGCCATCAATCAATATTTTCTCCATGCCCGCATGTTTAAGCACTGGGGCCTTGAGAAGCTAAATCACGTCGAATACAAAAAATCCATCCAAGATATGAAGCACGCCGATAAGCTCATCGAGCGCGTACTGTTTTTGGAAGGCCTGCCAAATTTGCAGCAACTCGAGAAACTTCGTATTGGTGAACATAGCCAAGAAATGCTCGACTGCGATCTGGCCATGGTGCAAGAGCAGCTTACATTGCTGCGTGATGCCATTAGCCTGTGTGAAGCCGAGCAAGACTATGTGAGCCGCGATCTGCTGGAAGACATTCTCGAAGACGAGGAAGAGCATTTAGATTGGCTCGAGTCGCAGCAAGAGCTCATTTCGCTAACCGGTATTCAAAATTATCTTCAATCGCAAATTAGCGACCAATAGGAGCGGGATATGAAAGGCGATAAAGACGTCATCGATGCGTTAAATCGACTCCTAACGGGAGAACTCTCGGCAATGGATCAATATTTTGTCCATGCCCATATGTACGAAGATTGGGGCTTGAATGAACTCTATGAGCGCATCGCCCATGAGTCTGATGATGAAAAAGCCCATGCGGCCAAATTAGTACAGCGTATTTTATTCCTTGAAGGAACGCCTAATGTTGCCGCCCGTGAGGCGTTGAACATAGGTAAAGATGTGGAAGAGATGCTGCATAATGATCTTGCCTACGAGTACAAGGTCGCGGACGATTTGCGCCAAGTGATTGCCCTGTGTGAGCAGAAGCAAGATTACCAGACCCGCGAAATCCTCGAAGTGTTACTCGATGATACTGAGTCTGACCACATGTATTGGCTCGAAAAACAACTCGGGCTGATCGGCCGTGTCGGGCTGCAAAACTACCTGCAAACTAAGATGTAATCGCTAAATCAAGATCAGCGAGGCTAACTCGCTGATCTTATTTCTACCGCTTCCTATTTTTTGAATCCCTATATAGTCTATCTGACTGTAAAACTTTGCCTCTACAAACTCATCCTCTGCAAAATATCTTAAATTTAGCGAATCCTGTTATAAAGCTAATGTCCTTTCTTTACAAATACTTATTTACGTTTTTTATGGTGATTTCATCTGTTGTTAACAGGTAAAAATTGTTACCGTGTAAAACTATTTTTGCGAGCCATATTGTTAACTTGTTGGCCAGCCAGACGGGAAGATTGATGGGATATATGAAACGTTCTCTAAGTTTGCAGTTAGTGGTGACTATCGTTGGAGCGCTTGCTGTACTGCTTACCTTAGTCGCCGCTTTGTTGGTAACGAAAGAAAGTGATAACACGCGAAAGCAAGTCGATGCGGATATTTCGGCGTTAGTTGCCTTAAAAGCCAATGAGATCAGCGGCTACTTTATTGCTAAGGGCCAAGTGATCCATTCAGTATTTGCCGAGCCGGGTTTAGTCAAATGGTTTACTCAGTATCACGCCCGTGGCAGTCATCTCGCGGCTGATCGCCAGTATCAAGACATTATTGGTTACTTTAAGTCTTTCTCCGATCGCGATAGCGATGTTAAGTCGGTGTTTTTTGGCTCGGCCAATACCTTCGAGTACTTTGACCTTAATGGCCGCTTCGATGGCGATCCTGATTACTACACCAACAAACGACCTTGGTGGCAGGAAGCGATCGATCAAGCCGGGCTCTTTGTTGGCGATCCAGCGGTCGATGCGAACGATGGTTCAATTTCTGCCACGGTTAAAACCCCCGTTTATGCGGCGAATGGCGAGCTGATTGGTATCGGCGGCATGGATATCTTGATTGATACTATTGGAAAATCCCTGCTGGCACCGATTAAATACCGTGATTTCGGCCAAGCTTTCTTAATGACAGACGAAGGCAAGCTAGTGTATTTCCCTGGTTTTTCCGATCGTTTCCCGCCGGGTTCCTTGGCGAATCAAGTGGATACTCAGTTTAAGGATACCTCAGGGTTTTCGGCATTAAGACAACAGATGCAAAGGGAAGCGCAAGGGTTTGCTAACGTTACTTTTAATGGCGTGCCCCAACGGGTGAGCTTTGTGACTGTGGGCGGCGATTATCCCAAACAAAAGTGGCACTTAGCCTTTATGTTGCCTCACGAAGTGATTGAAGCACCAGTGACCGCTGCGTTCTGGAATGCCAGTATGGTTGCCATAGGCATCATGCTGCTAATGGGCGTGACGGTATGGTTGATGTTGCTACCCTTTAGACGTCAACTCGCTAAGTTATTGGATGCGATGGAAGATATCGCCGAAGGTGACAGTGATTTATCAAAACGTATTCTAATGGATCGAGAAGATGAGTTAGGCAAACTTGGCGATGCTTTTAACCGCTTTGCCGAGAAAGTGCAGCATATGTTGTTGGATACGCGCAGCTTAACCCAAGAGGTAGGCACGGGTGTTGTCGATGCGCGGCAAATCTGCGACTTAGCCGTGTCGTCGGTCTCATCGCAAAAGCAGCAGATAGATTCGGTTGCTACCGCCGCGACTCAAATGGCGCAAACCAGTCAAGAAATGGCTGTCAGTGCCCAGAGGGCGAATGATTTTGCTCAGAAGGCGCAAACTCAAGCCCACGATGGTACACAGATTGTTTCCCGTGCGACCGAAGGGATGAAAGCGCTGTCGCAGCAAGTGATCGCCGCGGCGAAAGTGATTAAACACTTACGTAATAGCTCAGAGCAAATCGGTGAAGTCTTGAGCGTGATCCGTAACATTGCCGAACAAACCAATCTATTGGCATTGAATGCGGCGATTGAAGCGGCGCGTGCGGGTGAGCAAGGCCGCGGCTTTGCTGTGGTGGCAGACGAAGTGCGCACGCTGGCATCCCGTACCCAAGATTCTACCGCTAACATTCAAGGTATTATTCACACCTTGCAACAAAGCGCATTGCAGGCCGAGCAAGTGATGGAATCGGGCGTTGAGCAAGCGAAAGCGGGGCAAGAGTTAACGACTCAGGTCGAAGCGGCACTGAATGATATTGCCACGGCGATTATGTCAATCCAACAGCAAACGGTTGAAATAACCGTAGCAATCGATCAGCAAGCCGTGGCGGCCGAGGAAGTGGCGCTCAATGTCGATAATGTGCGGGGGTTGTCGGATCAGTCTTTGCTTTCGAGTCAGGACTTGTCGCAAAGCTTGCAAGGCTTTGAAGATATGACCCGCGCACTTACTCGCAATATCGGCCAATTTAAGATTTAAGCCTGAGTTGGTCAGTGAACTATTCGCTCACTGACCATCAGCTCAATCACGGCATCACTCATAGTGCACTCACAAAAGGAGCTTAGGCTCCTTTTAATTTTAGGTTTCCCGCCCGATCCCCGCTAAATTGATGACGAACACTTGATTACTGTTTTTATATACAGTATTTTGGCGTTGGAGGAATTCAACGTGCGAAAAATTATTCACATCGATATGGACTGCTATTTTGCGGCAGTGGAAATGCGCGACTTTCCCGAATACCGTGGCAAGCCTTTAGCCGTGGGCGGCAGCAGCGACCGTCGTGGTGTTATTAGCACTTGCAGTTACGAGGCACGTAAATTCGGTGTGCGTTCAGCGATGGCAACCGCTTATGCCTTTAAGTTGTGTCCCGATCTCATTTTGGTTCCTGGGCGGATGCAGGTTTATAAAGATGTGTCGCTGCAAATTCGTGAAATTTTCTCCCGCTATACCCCATTGATTGAGCCGCTTTCTTTAGATGAAGCCTATTTAGACGTGAGTGAGTGCCAACAATATAAGGGCTCGGCGACCTTGATTGCGCAGGCCATTCGCCACGATATCTTAGCCGAAACGGGGTTAACCGCTTCGGCAGGCATAGCACCAGTGAAGTTTTTGGCTAAGGTTGCCTCGGATCTGAATAAGCCAAACGGCCAATATGTGATTACCCCAGAGACACTCCCTGATTTTGTTAAAACCTTATCGCTGCGTAAAATTCCCGGTGTCGGCAAAGTCACCGCCGAAAAGCTCTCCTCGCTTGGGCTCAATACCTGTGGTGATGTGCAAACCTATTCTAAACCTGAGTTATTGGCGCGATTCGGCAAGTTTGGTGGCGTCTTGATTGAGCGTTCCCAAGGCATCGATGAGCGGGGCATTTCCGCTGACAGGGAGCGTAAATCAGTCGGTGTTGAAACTACGCTGGCGAAGGATATTTATAACCTAGAGCAGTGCCAACAAGTGATGCCAGGATTGATCCAAGAATTAGCCCTACGTTTGAGCCGCAGCGCTAAGGAGCGCAAAATTCACAAGCAAGTGGTCAAGCTCAAGTTTAATGATTTCAAGCAAACCACTATCGAGCATCGCAGCGATGAAGTCTCGATTGTAATGTTTTATGATCTACTCGCACAGGCGATGGCAAGGCAAGAGGGGCGCGGCATTCGCTTATTAGGTATTTCGGTGGGCCTCGCCGATTCTATCCTCGCAGTGCCCGAAATCCCAAATGCCCAGACTCAGCTTGATTTAGCGCTCTAGCTGTTTACTGAGTCGATAAGCCGCAGACTCATACCTGAATGGCTCAATAAGCCTCGGGTGGATTCGCCAACATAAAATCAATTAACAGTCTGACCCGCAAGGGTAAATTGTCCCGATCGCGATACATCAAGTAGGCGGTGCGCGGAATACCTTGCCATTCTGGCAGTATTTGAACGAGCTTGCCGCTTTGTATCTGTTCACTCGCCATGCTGATGGGCAATAGTCCAATACCGAGTCCCGCCACCACAGCCTGACTGGCGATCGCCATATCATCGACGGCTAATTTGATGTTACCTCTTGGCTCAAACTCGAAATCTTGCCCTGTGATATTGTGCTGTAAGCGCCATGTTTTTACGGGCTTTGCGATGATAACTGGATGTTGTTCGAGTGCTTCTATGGCTTGCAGTGCATGCCACTGGGTTGCCGATGTGCTGGCGCAAAGTACAAAGCTAATCGTGGTGAGCGGCCTTGCAATCCAATCGGGATCTTTAGGTTCACCCACTCGAAAGGCAATATCGATAGCGTTTTCACTGACATCGATATTCATGTTCGACAGGCTTAAATCGATGTCGATATTGGGATAATGCCGTTGGAAGGCGTTGAGTGATTCACCTAGCCAGCGATAGGTTGTATTGATGGGCGCCGAGATCCGCAGTTTGCCAACCGCTTGATGTTTATCCGCATGCAACTCACCAGATACCTGGTTTAACTCGATAAACAGCGGGCCGCAGCGTTCGAGATAACGCTGACCTGTGGCGGTAAGGTTGACTCTATGGGCGTCTCTGTGCAGTAAACGCAGGCCTAATGATTGCTCTAACAGATTGATTCGACGACTTAAGGTCGAAGGTGGAATGCCTAAGTGTTGCGCCGCGAGCTTAAAGCTCCCTTGTTGTGCCACCACCCAAAATAGGCGCATATCGTCTAAGGAATAATTAAGTTTCATATTTGGAATTTAAGCTCTCAATTTTTTAGGTTTTAATTATATATGAAACTTATAAACTAAGCTCAATCCCAATTACCTCCCTAGAGTCCGATATGAAATCCCATACACCTTACATGACAATTGTTTGCCTACTGATTTGCGTTTTTAGCTGGGGCAGTGTGTTTCCGATTGCTAAGCGAGTGCTGGAGGAGATGTCAGGGGAATCCCTCGTATTCTGGCGTTTTACCATTGCGGCGGTGACTCTGGCGTTATATATCGTTTTTACTCGTCAGGCTTGGCCCAAATTGAGTTTGGCGCAATACATTGTCATAGCGCTAGTAGGCGTGATTGGTGTTGGCGGCTTAAATCTGGCGTTATTTAATGGGCTGCAGCACACCTCTGCCGCCAATGGCGCCTTGATTATGGCGCTCAGTCCGCTGGTGACTTCAATCGTCAACGCGTTATTACAGCGTGAATGGCTCAGCAGACAACAAGTGTTCAGCTTAGTGGGCGGTTTGGCGGGCGTATTGCTAGTGATCACTAACGGCAGTATGCAGCAATTACTCAATTTTAGTTTTAGCCAAGGTGATGTGATGATTGCCGCTGGCATGTTGGCGTGGAGTGGTTATACCATTTGTTCGCAACGGGTCGGCCATTGGTTGCCTGTGTTGCCCTTTACCTTGCTGAGTATGATAGCAGCCAGTGTGTCTATGTCCGTGGTTGGGCTTGGCCGTGGTGAGTTTCACCCTTGGCAGGAGTTGATGGGGCTGTCGACGACGGCTTTGTCTAGCGTGCTCTACATAGGTTTGTTCGCCACTGTGCTCGGTTATCTGTTTTGGATTAACGGCGTTAAAGCGCTTGGCCCCGCTAAGGCATCGGTCTTTTTTAATCTCGTGCCTGTATTTGCAGCATTAACGGCGTTAGCTATGGGGCAGGCGGTAACGGAAATTCAATTGTTAGGGATGCTGATAGTAATCCTTGCGTTGATGTTACCTATGTTAGTCAACCTACGCGCGGAAAGAGGCTTAGTGGTTAAGCGCTGCTAATCTATGCTAGCTTTGCTGTTTAAATATAAGGGAGCACCTGAATTCAGATCATCACTGCGACAGGTTTATGCTCCCTTATTCGGTAGAGGGGACTTTTCAAACATCACTGATTTACAAAAGGTAACTTATATAAAAACTTTCACTCTCAACAAATTACAGTTTAAAACGACTGACCAGCGCCGTGAGGTTACCCGCCATTGACGAGAGTTGTACGCTCGCGGCGTAGATTTCATCAGTGGTGCGTAAACTGTCCTCCGACTGTTCGGCAATGTGTTGAATATTTTGATGACTCTCATTGGCCATAGTGGTTTGCGCTTTGGCAGCGAGGGCGATTTGATTATTCATTTCGCTGATCTGGCTCACCATTTCTGCAATATGTGCTAGGGCTTCACCGGCATTACTGGCGGCTTCGACGCTCGAAATGGCCTTTTCATTACCGATATTAATTGCCGCCACAGCGCTTTGGGTGCCATTTTGCACATTGGCGATCATCAATTTAATTTCTTCAGTGGATTGGTGGGTCTTAGAGGCGAGGGATCGCACTTCATCGGCAACCACAGCAAAGCCGCGTCCTTGCTCGCCCGCTCGCGCCGCTTCAATTGCTGCATTAAGGGCTAATAGATTGGTCTGTTCGGCAATAGATTGGATCACCTCAAGTACGCGGCCGATATGTTGGCCTTCTTGTTCGAGTTTATTGATTTGCATTTCTGCCGAGCCTACATCCCCCGCGAGTTCTCGAATTACATTGATGGTTTTTTTCACTCTTTCTTGGCCATCGGCGGTAAAGATATCGGCTTGTTTCGCGGCATCGGCGGCATGACTGGCACTGACTGACACTTCTTGCACAGAAGCAGCAATGTGATCACTGGCATCGGCGATTCTGTGGGTGGCTGCCTGTTGATCCATCAAGGTATGTTTTGCCGTGGCACTGGTTTTGGCTAGCCCTTCGGCGGCGACATTAAGCTCCGAAGTAGATTGTTTAAACTGCGAGATAATGCCATGTAAGTTATCGAGAAAATGATTAAAGGCATTGGCAAGGTCGCCCAGTTCGTCCTTAGAGGTTAGCTGGACCCGCTCGGTCAAATCACCATCACCATCGGTAATATCGTGGATTTTCGCGAGCAAAACTGCGAGCGGCTTACTGATGAGTTTAGGCAAGGTAACGATGAACAGAATGCAGATCAGGATACTGATTGTTAAAGCAATTAACTGCATCTGCTGCCCACGATAGGCGTCATCATCCACTTGGGTGACAGCTGCTGCTGTATTGCTGTTTAAGTCATCGATCAGCTGATTAATATTTTGATGCAGCTGCTCGAATTGCGTCGCTGCTTGGCCAAAGCTCAGATCAATGGCGGTTGTGCGACCGTTACGGCCATTTTGGGTGCGCTGATTGCTGATTTCAGAGGTGGTGGTTCGCCATACCTCGAAACTGCGATTTAATTCATTCAGCTTCTCTTTTGCGAGGGGACTTGTGGTCACATTGGCAAACTGATTAAGGTGTTCTTTGACCAGGGATATACTATTAGTGTGCTGTTTTAGAAGGCTATTATAGGATTCCGTGCCCACGTTAACGAACATCAGGCTACGTTCGGCAACTTGCGCTTGGTAAAGCTCTTTATCAGCTTGCAGCAGTTCAGATTGGCTCGGTAAGTATTCGAGTGCGAGCGTATTTGCGCTGTTATTTAATGCTTTAAGCCCTAAGATGCCAGTTGAAGAGGCGAAGATGACTACGCCAGCGAGTAGCAGACTCGGGTAAGTCAGTTTCTGGTTAACGGAAAGATCTTTATACCATTCCATAGCCACGCCCTCCTTGATTGATACACTGAAAGGTGAGGGCCGCGATAACCACGAAATAAAAGCGGATGCGGCCCATCACTGGCGTTCTCTGGCTATTAGAGTCCGAATTGATCTAGGTTGATCCCTATGGTGATAGCACCAATTGCGGCATCGCCATCCATGACGGGTATCGATATTTGTACCAGATAAGCTTGGGAGCTAGTGTCAAATTTGACCGGACCTATGTGCTTATCGCCTTTGCCATTGGCGAAGGATTTTTGCCATTTATCCTCATCACCCTGCCAGTAGTCCGAGGTTTTACTGGTCATGGCGACGTTAGCACCTTGATTATCCATGAGGAAAATTTCTTGGTAGTAAGGTTGGCTGGCTTCGAAGCTGGTGAGAAACTTGGCCGCTTCGTTGTTCATCAAGGACGACATAAAGTCATCAATCCCAGCGGTGGCGATCCATTTTTCATCTAATGTTTTGATCGAATCTAAACTTTTGCCTTGAGCATTTTGCGCTTTAACGGCATTTACCAGCACCACTTCTTTACCTAATGGCATCAGTGAATCGGCTAGATCGATAACGGCTTGGGGGACTTCTTCGGCGAAACTGAGGTTACTGCTGAGCAGTAGTGCGGCGGCTGACAAGATTTTACCAAATTTCATGATCTCTATTCCTTAAGGTCACAGTATTGAAGGGTATAGCGGCTATCTCTAAAAGCGCGACAAGCAAAAATACGTTCGGGTTAGACAAAACAACTATAGTAGAAAATTCAAGTTATTCAGTTCTTTCATAAAAATTTTATCAATGGCATTTCTGCACACAAATAGAAGACGCGATAAAAAATAAGGCCACATCTAACTTGAGCAGATGTGGCCTTGAATTAAGTGCCAATTGAGTGAGCTAGGCTAACTTGGGCGTTACGCCTTAACTGGAATACGCTCGAGTACGGCTAGTAATAAGGTCCAATATTGGCCGACTGTGGTGATGTTTACCATCTCATCTGGTCCGTGCGGATAACGAATGGTTGGGCCAATCGAGACCATATCCATATCAGGATAAGGTTTCTTGAATAGACCACACTCGAGACCCGCATGGATCACCATGATCACTGGCTCTTTGTGGTAAATGTCTTGATAGGTTTCGCGCACTATCGCCATTACAGGTGAGCTGTTATCTGGCTTCCAGCCTGGGTAAGCACCGCTTAAATCGATATCGGCTCCGGCTAAGTTAGTTAATGCAGTTAACATGCCTTCGACTTGAGTTCGACCAGAATCAATCAGTGAGCGAATAAGGCACAGGATAGTGACTTGTTCATCGTCAGTGCTGATAACGCCTACGTTGAGCGAGGTTTCAGTCACACCTTCGACTTCATCGCTCATGCGGATCACGCCGTTCGGGCACACATGCAGCAAATCGATCAGGGTATTTTGGCTGTTTTCGCTCATCACACGTTTTGGCGTGGGGATAGTGTTTAACACTAAACGCATATCAGGATCGGCAATGGCGAGTTCAGTGCGGATAAGCGCTTCAAACTCAGCGACTTTTTCGTTTAAGGCACTGACGTTTTCTTCTGGCAACATAAAGCTGATGTTGGCTTCACGTGGGATCGCATTACGCAATGAACCGCCGCTAAATTGTGTCAGCTCTAACGCTAAATTATCTGCATTTTCAAATAGGAAACGCGCCAATAACTTGTTGGCGTTGCCGCGGCCTAAGTGAATGTTCACCCCAGAGTGGCCGCCTTTTAAGCCAGATAAATGCAGGCTAAAGGCAGAGTAACTTTGCTCAGACGCTTGCCACACCATAGGCAGGGTAATTTGAGCATCGACGCCACCGGCGCAGCCCATGTAAATTTCACCTTCTTGCTCAGAGTCTGTGTTGATCAGGATCTCTGCATCTAACATGCCCGCTTGTAAACCAAAAGCACCGGTCATGCCGGCTTCTTCATCGATCGTCAGCAGCACTTCTAATGGACCGTGCTTGATATCATCTGAGCCCAAAATGGCCAGCGCCGATGCCATGCCGATACCGTTATCTGAACCTAAGGTCGTGCCTTTGGCTTTAACCCAATCGCCATCAACATAAGCTTCGATAGGATCTTGGGTGAAGTCGTGTACTTTGTCGGCATTCTTCTGCGGCACCATATCGATATGGGCTTGAATGACCACGATTTTACGATCTTCCATTCCAGGCGTAGCCGGTTTGCGGATGATCAAGTTGCCAACGGCATCTTCAACGACGGCAAGTTGTTTGCTTTTTGCCCACGCTTGAATGTGCTGGCTTAAGGCTTGCTCATGCTTAGATGGGTGGGGAATAGCGCAGATTTGTTCAAACCATTGCCATAATGGCTGTGGGTATAACTGACTTAAAGCTGTCACAGAAGTGTCCCTCATAAGGTCTTGTGGGTATAGGGCAAATTTGCGGCCATTCTAGCACATTCTGCGCAGCCAATTAATCTCAGCATCACAGGCTTTTGTTACGCTGGCAGCCAAAGTTTCCAGTTGGGATTTTTCAGAGGGTCTCGATACCACTTTTAGATTGGTAATTAGGCGATAGAGCGGGAATAATGCAGACACAATAATGAAAAAGGATGGGTCATGTTTCAAGTTAACTTCGTTGATGTAAAAGCAGAAAATGCCATTTTTGATGGTGAAGGTTGGGATGCAGTTGTGGTGGTAACGCCAGATCTGGATACCATAGGTTTTGATGAGATCAGTTTATTGGCTCAGCACGGTGCCCACGTGGATAAGCGCGTAGGTAAGAGCCCGACATTACTGTTTGCCCCGGGTCTGGCGGGAGGTCGCTTGATCATCGCGCCTGTCACCCAAGTGAACGACGAGTATGTAGATGTGCGTGTATATGCCGATGCCGCAAGGGCGGCGATTGCTATCGCAAAAGAGGCGGGCGCCAAACGTCCGTTGTTATATGTGGTGCCATCGAAGGATCTGCGTTTTGGTTTTGCCTCTGAAGTCGCAGCGTTAGCCTGCGGTCAAGAACTGTGGCAAACCTTAGAGCTGCGTGAAGCGACGGGCTTAACGCCTGCATTTGAGGCCATAGGCTTACTATCTTCATCAACCCATAACAGCAATTTACTCAATGCGTTAGAAGCGGGCCGCGTATTAGCGCGGGATTTATGTGGTACTGAACCTGAGCGCATGTCGGCTAAAGCCTTTGCTGACTATTGTCTGCAATCCTTAGCGGGCAGCGTGATCAAAACCGCAGTGGTAGAAGACAGAGATATTTTAGAGCGTGACTATCCGCTGCTCAGTGCAGTGGTGCGTTCCTCTTTTGCCGTCGGTCGTCATCAACCTCGGGTGGTGAAATTAGAATATCTGCCAGAGGGTGAAGTGACTCGTACTTTCCTGTTCGCGGGTAAGGGCGTGATTTACGATACCGGCGGCGCCGATCTGAAAGTCGGCGGCTCTATGGCGGGCATGAGCCGTGATAAAGGCGGCGCTTCTGCCGTGGCGGGGCTATTCAAAACCTTGTCAATGCTCAAGCCTAAGGGCATTCGCGTGATTGCCGAGTTAGGTTTAGTGCGTAATAGCATAGGCAGCGAAGCCTTCGTGACCGATGAAATCATCACCAGTCATGCGGGTGTACGAGTGCGGATTGGTAATACGGACGCCGAAGGGCGCTTAGTGCTGGCGGATTTACTGAGCCATTTACGCATCAAAGCCGTGTCGGCGGTGAAGCCTGAAATGTTTTCGGTAGCAACACTCACAGGTCATGTTGTGCGTTGTTATGGCAGTTATCCTGCGGCGGTGGAAAACTCTGTGGCGAGTGCGCAGCAATGCGCTGTCACTTTACAACAGCAGGCGACTCAATGGGGCGAACCCTTTGAAGTGTCTACACTGCGTCCTGAAGACTTTGCGAAAATGTCAGGCGCTGCTGAAATGTTATCTTCAAATAATGCCCCATCATCGATTACCGCGCGTGGACATCAATATCCTGCGGCATTTTTGCTGAAAGCGTCTGGGCTATTTGACCATGGTGTAACAGCCCCAATTCCCTTAGCTTATATGCACTTAGATATCGCAGGCAGTGCGACAGAAGGTGATCCGCTCTACGGCAAACCTACAGCGAGTCCGCTGGTGGGCTTGTATCAATATCTGATCAATCGCTAACGATTTGTGGTAACAAAAAGAAATAATTCTGTAATATCTTACTTATTAGATGCTTACAGGATTATTTCTGTTTTTCTGTGAAATAGATCGCCATTAACCCTACTATAATTGTGTAATTTAATTACATTAAAAAGCCTTAATCAAAAAAAATACAAATAAAGGTTGTAATAAAACTACAAAACCATATAATTGCTTTCGTGGATTAGGCACTAATGCCTTTCCTCTCTAGTCTATCCAGGATGGATATTTTTCTCCAAGGACCTGAGTGACAAGTCGTCTCAACGGATATGAGAATCTCTAGTTCCAGGGAACCGAGCCAAGCTTCACTAGAGTACTTAATCACAACTAATTTAGGAGTATTGACTATGTCTTATACAGGCAACAACCATTTTTATTGGCAGAACACTTGGTTTAACACTGATGTTTTGCGTGGCGGTTTATTCGCCATGAGCTTTAAGGCTTAACCCTCCTTAAAGTTTAGTTTCCATCATCCATCAACCTTTGTATCGCCTTTTTTGGCGTGTTTAGACTCAAGTAGCATATCGGTGTTTTTGCATGGATATGCCAGTTTTTTCCCGCTAGCGCGGTAATGTACTTCCCCGAAAGGGACGCTTGAAATATGTCTTTGCCTGCTCATTGAGCAGGCTTTTTTTTGCCTTTTTTTCGCTTAAGCCTGTAACTGTTTTACCTGATAGTAATGAGCATAAACTGTTAGTGTCAGAAGTGGTAAAGCACCTATTACCAGCCCTCACGCTTAATCGCCTCCTCAGAGGTGAGGGATTGCTTCTTTAATAAATGTGGCGTTGAGATTACTGGAGAAGAGGTTGAAGTGTATGTTGAGCCTGCGCCACTCTGGGATTAGTGGTATGCACTGGGTGATCCTAAAAAATTCCAAGCGCTCCTTTCATGCGCTATGTAAACACTATCCGATGAAGTAGTTTGCTCAGGTAATAGCATTACCAATGCTAATAAATACAAGCTTAACTAAGTTGCTAAGCGCTAACTGACTCCGCATATTTATCATTTTATTGAACCGCACAGTCATGGCGAGGTTTCCATTATTTGCGTTCAGAATAAATCACTCGGCCGTTTACCGAATGATTTATGGTTACTTGTGTTTATCCCTTGCCAATTTTCTGGCCTGACCAGCCTAAACTCCCTATAATCGGCTGCAAATGTCATCACGCTACATAGTGTTTACATCTAACTACCCTACATACTTAAAATAAAAAGGAACCTTGTTCCATGTTAGAAAAACTGTTCAAACTGAAACAAAATCAAACGAGCCTCAAGCAGGAAGCGGTCGCAGGTTTGACAACATTTATGACCATGGCCTACATCATTTTTGTGAATCCAATGATGTTAGCCGATGCGGGCATGGACCATGGGGCTGTATTCGTCGCGACTTGTTTGGCTGCGGCTGTCGGCTGTTTAGTTATGGGCTTGATGGCGAATTATCCTATTGCACTTGCACCTGGCATGGGGCTGAACGCCTTTTTTACCTACACAGTCGTGGGTGAAATGGGTTACAGCTGGGAGACTGCACTTGGCGCGGTATTCCTGTCGGGTATTTGCTTTTTAATCTTATCTTTAGTGCGCATTCGAGAGTGGATTGTAAATAGCATTCCCATGTCGCTGCGTATTGGTATTGCCGCTGGTATTGGTCTGTTCCTTGCGCTGATTGGCCTTAAGAGTGCCGGTATTGTGGTGGCAAGCCCTGCAACCTTAGTGACCTTAGGCGATATCACTGCATTTCCGGCTGTCATGGCTGTGTTAGGTTTTTTCCTGATCATTGCTATGGTGCAACGCGGGATGAAGTCGGCGGTTATCCTAAGTATCTTGATTATCACAGGGCTGGGATTAGTGTTTGGCGATGTGCAGTATCACGGCATTGTGTCTATGCCGCCATCGATCATGCCAACCTTTTTGAAGATGGATTTATCCCAAGTCTTTGAAGTCAGCATGTTATCTGTGGTGTTTGCCTTCTTATTTGTCGATCTTTTCGATACCTCTGGCACTTTAGTTGCGGTTGCGCAGCGCGGTGGTTTCCTCGATGAGAAGGGCCGTTTACCGCGATTAAACCGTGCCTTAACTGCTGACAGTTTAGCGACCATTGCGGGCGCGGCTTTTGGTACATCGACGACCACAAGTTATATCGAAAGTACGGCGGGTGTGAGCGCGGGTGGTCGTACTGGTTTAACGGCAGTTGTCGTGGGATTACTCTTTATTGCTGCGTTATTTCTGTCGCCATTGGCGGGCATGATCCCAGCGTATGCGACGGCGGGCACACTGTTTTATGTGGCGATTCTGATGATGTCAGGACTCGTGCATGTCGAATGGGAAGATTTGACTGAAGCAGCACCGGTAGTTGTTGTGTGTATTTTAATGCCGCTGACGTTTTCCATCGCAACAGGCATCGCCTTTGGGATGATCTCTTACGCCGCAATCAAATTACTCACAGGTCGTTTTAGCGATCTCAATGTGGGCATTGTCGTCTTGGCTGCGCTGTTTGTGGCTAAGTTTATCTATGGCTAAGGCTGTCGATTAGTGGCTCGTGCAGTGCGAGCTCGCAACGTAGATTGTCTACAATAGACAATATTTTTTGAGGGTCATCTAACTGATGGCCCTTTTTCATGCGCGATTCTAAGCAAAATCGAAAATTTATCCCGAGTTAATAACTCCCTGCTACCAATTACCCAGCGGATTAGGTATAAGGATTGTTCGGTTATTTTTTACAAATGAATAATGAACTTAAGTGAGATTGCGTATCGCCGCGTAGTAGTGAAATTGGGGACGAGTGTGCTGACCTCTGGCAGTAAACAGCTAGATAAAGCCCACATGGTTGAGCTTGCTCGTCAAATGGCCGCACTGATGAAGTCAGGGGTCGAAGTCGTATTATGCACCTCAGGGGCCATTGCCGCTGGGCGTGAACATCTCCAATACCCGACACTGCCCGACACTATGGCGAATAAGCAATTGTTAGCCGCTGTCGGGCAAAGTCAGTTGATCCTCGCTTGGTCACAACTCTTTAGTATTTATGGGCTGCATGTCGGCCAATTGCTGCTGACCCGTGCCGATTTGCAGGATAGGGAGCGTTACCTCAACGCCCGCGACACGCTCAATGCCTTGCTGGCGAATAATATTGTGCCGATCATCAATGAAAACGATGCCGTTGCCACTAATGAAATCAAAGTCGGTGATAACGACAATCTATCGGCCCGTGCCGCACTGCTGTGTGATGCTGATTTATTGATTTTATTGACGGATCAAAAGGGCTTATTTGATGCCGATCCGCGCACGAACCCGAATGCTAAGTTGATCTCCCAAGTCGTCAAGATTGACGATAGTCTGCGTATGTTGGCGGGCGGGTCTGTTTCTGGTTTAGGTACGGGCGGAATGTCGACTAAATTGGAAGCGGCGGATATTGCTCGCCGTGCGGGCATCGAAGTGGTTATCGCCTCTGGCCATCACCCCGATGTGATTAAAAAAGTGGTGAGCAAGGAATCCGTTGGCACGCATTTTAGTGCCATCGAAAACCCGCTCGAAAGCCGTAAACAGTGGATTTTAGCCGGCCCTGCGACTCAAGGTTCTTTAGTGCTCGATGCGGGCGCGGTCAAAGCCGTGACAGACAAGGGCCGCAGTCTATTGTCTAAAGGTATCGTCGGCGTTAAAGGTCAGTTTGAGCGCGGCGCAACGCTGCAATTAGTTGATCAACAGGGTAAAGTGATTGCTAAAGGGATGACACGATATTGCGGCCAAGCCCTCAGTTTGATCGCGGGCAAGCATTCCGACGAGATCGAGTCTTTACTCGGTTACGATTATGGTGACGCAATCGTGCACCGCAACGACATGGTTGTCTTATAAGCGAGGTCTGTTTTGAGTCAAATTAATCAAGATCAGTATTTACAGCAACTTGGTAATAATGCCAAACAGGCAAGTTATGCCTTAGCTAACTTAACGGCGAGCCAAAAGGCCGGTTTGCTTGAAGCCATCGCCGATGCGCTGACAGAAAACGCCGCCGCCATTTTAGCCGCGAATGCTAAAGATGTTGCCGCCGCTAAAGCCGATGGATTAACGGATGCGATGATCGACAGATTGTTGCTCGATGAGGCGCGTCTGGCGGGTATTATTGGCGATATTAGCGATGTGATCCGTCTTGCCGATCCGGTAGGTGAAGAATTTGGCAGTCGATTATTAGATAACGGTTTAAGGCTGACTCGCCGCCGAGTACCACTTGGGGTGATCGGTGTTATCTATGAGGCTCGGCCTAATGTCACTGTCGATATCGCGGTACTTGCCCTTAAAACCGGTAATGCGGTGATCCTCCGTGGCGGTAAAGAAACCCTAGCATCGAATAAACTCATTAGTGACGTGATCCGCGGTGCGATTGTTGCCCAAGGTTTACCGATAGATGCGGTGCAATTTATTGATTCTTCAGACAGAGCTTTAGTGACAGGTTTACTTAAGCTCGATCAATATGTCGACATGATAGTGCCCCGTGGCGGTCAAGCACTGCAGCGCTTATGTGCCGAGCAGGCGACGATTCCGGTGATTTTGGGCGGCATTGGTATTTGTCATTTATATGTCGATAAAAATGCCAATCTTGAGCGTGCCTTGGCCGTGATCGCTAACGCCAAAGTGCAGCGTCCAACTGTGTGTAATGCGCTTGATACCTTGCTGGTGGATGAGCGTGTGGCGAGCACATTTGTGCCGCAAATTGCCGAGTATCAGCATCGTTTAGGCGTGCGTTTTTCAGTTTGTGACACAAGCTTTAGCCTGCTGGATGGTTTAGGGTTTGATGTGACGCTCGCCAAGGCTGAGGATTTTGGCATCGAATGGTTGTCGTTAACCTTAGGTATTAAAGTGGTGAGCGATATCGATGCCGCCGTTAGTCATATTCGCCAATATTCTAGCGGCCATTCGGAAGCGATTTTGACCGATGACATTCACGCAGCGGCGCACTTTATGAACGAAGTGAACTCAGCGGCTGTGTATGTTAATGCCAGCACGCGTTTTACCGATGGCGGTCAGTTTGGCCTTGGCGCCGAAGTGGCGGTGAGCACGCAAAAACTCCATGCTCGCGGCCCAATGGGGCTTGAGGCATTAACCACATATAAGTGGTTAGCATGGGGTGATTACACTAGCCGTGTTTAGTGATTAAAAATCATAAAATTAAAGCCGTTAACACTCTGTGTTGACGGCTTTTTTGTTTGCAGTGTTTGATTGTAAGTGCCAATTTGCAGAGTCTATTTATGGCAGTGCTTCAATGGAGAAGCGGCGTATAGGTGGCAAGTAACCAGATACAGAAGAATAGCGTCGACATGACGGCAGTGAATTTACGAAAGGCTTTGATGTATTCCAAGGTATAAATAAAGTACTTTTCCTGTACTCTGCGGGTGAGTAATACCGAGGGCAGCATAAAACTGCAATAGAGCATGACCACCATAGTGGTAAAACTGTTTCCCCAGAAATGCTCATAAATAAATAAGGCGATGCAGAGTAACATAGCGCACCAGCTTAGTGGGCTGATGCTATTTTCTGGGGCCCATTGGGTTGATTTTTCCATCTGACTATCCTTAGTCGATTTGTACCTCAGTACAATTTATAGACGCAAGTCTAGGCATTATCAAACGCTTTCTACTGTAGACCCAGTACGCTGAAGCCAATTTTGTTGTTGCTAGGGTCTTGTTTGCGAGTTATCCAACATGAGCGCGTGCTATTTAATGGAGTAGATTGCTTAACGTCGAATGACTTGTGCTTAATGTGGTCGATGTGGCTTAAAGCGTCTTGATATCGGCAAATTCGCCTTTGCAAAGCTGGGCTAAGTCTGTGGCCGCTAAGCTTATCTCTAAGCCGCGTCGGCCCGCGCTGACATAAATCCTGTCGAAGGCTTGAGCGCTGTCATCAATTAAGGTCGGTAACTGTTTTTTCTGCGCTAGCGGGCTAATGCCGCCAACCAGATAGCCCGAGGATTTTTGCGCGAGTTCGGCATCGGCCATTTGCAGTTTCTTTTGTCCTAGACATTTTGCCACGGCTTTTAGATTAAGCTGATGATCGACGGGTACGAGGGCGACGGCAATTGGCGCATGGGCTTTGTCGATGGCGACTAAAAGGGTTTTAAACACTTGTGCGGGTTCAAGCCCTAAGGTGTTGGCAGCTTCTTCGCCGTAGGCGGCGCAGTGTGGATCGTGGCTGTACTCTAGGATATCAAACGCAATTTTGGCTTTTTTCGCCAATCGAACGGCCGGGGTCATTCTATACTCCTTCACAAAATGGGTGATATTAGCGCTTAATTTTGATGTAAAACGTTAGCCACTTCGTTTTTACGTTCTTTAATTGGCTCATTACAGTGAGCCAAGCTTGTTTAAGGCGGCGACTCAGTGATGACTCAGTCATCATTCAACTCAACTATTTTCAATTATCACTCAGCTATCTCTTAACCATCATTCAGCGAGCTTTGGCTTTGGGCTTATCTTACTTTTGCGCTCGGTATAACGGGGCCAAAGTTGTTGCAACATCATCCCTGATAAAATAAACGCTAGGCCGAGATAGGTCGCCATCGCAATTGTTTCTTGCAAAATCCACGCGATAAAACCAATCGACATCACAGGGGATAAAAACACCATAGTGCTGATGTTCGCGGTACGAGTGGCGGTTTTCAGCGCCATTAACCAGAGCACGAAGGTAATGCCCATCTCAAATAAGCCCACATACACACCTGCAAATATCGCCTTAAGACTAAAACTGGGCAGGGTATCTGTCAGCACTAAGGTGACGGCAATAAAAGGTAAGCCGATAAGAAAACTCAATAATAAACTCACCACGGGATCGCCTTGATCTTTGGTGTTGACGATCCAATATAGGCACCAGAGTAAGGTGCTGGTGAGGGCAAGGCCGATCCCGAGCGGGCTATCAAAACTAAAGCCGCTGATATCGCCGCCGGTGGCAATGATAAACACCCCAGTGTAGGCAATCAGCGCCGCAACAATGTCGCTCTTACGCAAATGTTGCTTTAACAAAGGCGCAGCCAGTAACGGCAGCAATACCGCCCAAGTGTAATTGAGTGACAAGGCTTGCTGCGCTGGCAGTAAGGAATACGCCTTAAACAGCACCACATAATAAAGGAAGGGATTGATGAGCCCTGTGATTAGATAAAATGCAGGGCGGCGCAAAAACTGTTGCGTGAGTAAGGAAAGCTTCTTTTGCCAAGCCAGGATACCGCCAAGGGCAATAATCGACGTGAGCACGGCAACAAACACCAGTTGCAGTGGCGTGTAGTAACTCAAGGCAATCTTAAAGGCCGTGGCCACTGTAGACCAGAGGAAGACCGCCGCCATGCCATACACGTACGCTAAATTCGAAGACTTCACTCTGCTACCTTACATGGATAAACATCCGCCAAATGTGGGCAGATTGAATAACAGCTTGGGTTGATAAGCAAGACTATTTTATGTGCTTGGATATTTTATCCCGCGGCAGATGTGAGAAAGATAAATCAGAAAATTTTTTTGTTCGCCCTTGTAATTAAATTCCCTGTCCCAATATAGGTATCAAGGCAGAGAAGGTGGCCAACGATGGACTTGATATTTCAACCGTCTAGCCCCATATCAAAACCAACTAAACAAATTTAGATTGAATGAAATTTTTCGGAGGACCTCATGGGTAAAATTATTGGTATCGACTTAGGCACAACAAACTCTTGTGTAGCTGTCCTCGATGGTGGCAAAGCACGTGTGTTAGAAAACGCTGAAGGCGATCGCACAACCCCGTCAATCATCGCTTATACAGATGATGAAACCATTGTCGGTTCGCCAGCAAAACGTCAAGCTGTGACTAACCCAACTAACACATTCTTCGCGATTAAGCGTTTGATCGGTCGTCGCTTTAAAGATGACGAAGTCCAACGTGACGTGAACATCATGCCATTCAAAATCATTCAAGCCGACAACGGTGATGCATGGGTTGAATCGCGTGGCAACAAGATGGCTCCACCACAAGTTTCTGCAGAAATCTTGAAAAAGATGAAGAAAACCGCAGAAGACTTTTTAGGTGAAGAAGTAACAGAAGCGGTTATTACTGTTCCTGCATACTTCAACGATTCACAACGTCAAGCGACTAAAGATGCGGGTCGTATCGCAGGTCTTGATGTTAAACGTATTATCAACGAACCAACGGCAGCAGCATTAGCCTACGGTATTGATAAGAAACAAGGCGACAACATTGTTGCGGTATACGATTTAGGTGGTGGTACATTCGATATCTCTATCATCGAAATCGACAGCAACGATGGCGACCAAACATTTGAAGTGTTGGCAACCAACGGTGACACCCACTTAGGTGGTGAAGACTTTGACAACCGTTTGATCAACTACTTAGCTGATGAATTCAAGAAAGAGCAAGGCTTAGATCTGCGTAAAGATCCATTAGCAATGCAACGTCTGAAAGAAGCAGCAGAAAAAGCGAAAATTGAACTTTCAAGCACCAACCACACTGAAGTGAACCTGCCATACATCACGGCAGACGCAACAGGTCCTAAGCATTTAGTGATTAAAATCACTCGTGCTAAATTGGAATCACTGGTTGAAGACTTGATTATCCGTACATTAGAGCCACTGAAAGTTGCCCTGGCTGATGCAGATTTATCTGTAACAGACATCAACGAAGTGATTCTAGTGGGTGGTCAAACACGTATGCCTAAGGTTCAAGAAGCAGTGACAAACTTCTTCGGCAAAGAACCTCGTAAAGACGTGAACCCAGACGAAGCGGTAGCCGTAGGTGCTGCAATTCAAGCGGGTGTTCTGTCAGGCGACGTGAAAGACGTATTACTGTTAGACGTAACACCACTGTCTCTTGGTATCGAAACCATGGGCAGCGTGATGACTAAGTTGATTGAGAAGAACACCACTATTCCTACTAAGGCGCAGCAAGTGTTCTCAACAGCCGATGACAACCAAAGTGCAGTGACAATTCACGTACTGCAAGGTGAGCGTAAGCAAGCGAGCGCGAACAAGTCATTAGGCCAGTTCAACTTAGACGGTATTGAGCCAGCACAACGTGGCCAGCCACAAATTGAAGTGATGTTCGACATCGATGCCGACGGTATTCTGCATGTGTCTGCTACAGACAAGAAAACCGGCAAGAAACAAAACATCACCATCAAAGCATCTTCTGGCTTAAGCGAAGAAGAAGTGGCGCAAATGGTACGTGATGCCGAAGCTCACGCAGATGAAGACAAGAAGTTTGAAGAGTTAGTGCAATCACGCAACCAAGCTGACGGCTTAGTTCACGCAACTAAGAAACAAGTTGAAGAAGCGGGCGATGCACTGCCAAGCGAAGATAAAGAGAAAATCCAAGCTGCGATGGATGCTGTTGACACTGCTATCAAAGGCAATGACAAAGAAGCCATTGAAAAGGCAACTCAAGAACTGATCGAAGCATCTGCTAAGCTGATGGAAATCGCTCAAGCTAAGTCTCAAGCTCAAGGCGGCGACAATGCCGACGCGGGCAAACAGGCTAACGCGACTGCCGATGACGTTGTCGATGCTGAATTCGAAGAAGTGAAAGACGACAAGAAATAATGACTTGTTTTCAATCAAATAGATTGATTTCAAAGCGTTAATTTCTAGGCGGGCGTTACGGGGCAACCCTAACGCCCGTTTGTTCAACACCAGCTGAGAAGCATGAGATTATGTCAAAGCGAGATTATTACGAAGTATTAGGTGTCAGTCGTGACACTAGCGAACGTGAAATTAAAAAGGCCTACAAACGTCTGGCCATGAAATTTCACCCAGATCGCAACCCAGGCGACAAAACCGCAGAAGCTAACTTTAAAGAAATTAAAGAAGCCTACGAGATCCTAACCGACGCCGACAAAAAAGCGGCCTACGACCAATTTGGTCATGCGGGTGTGGATCCTAATCGCGGTGGCGGTGGTTACGGTGGTGGTCAAGGCGATTTCGGTGATATTTTCGGTGATGTCTTTGGCGATATTTTCGGCGGTGGACGTCGTGGCGGTCAACGCCAAGCGGCCCGCGGCTCAGATTTACGTTACAACCTAGAGTTATCACTGGAAGAAGCCGTTAAAGGCTTAACCAAAGAACTGCGGATTCCAACACTGGCGACTTGCGATCTGTGTGAAGGCAGCGGCGCGAAAAAAGGCACCTCTGCAACCACCTGTGGCACCTGTCATGGTCAAGGCCAAGTGCAAATGCGCCAAGGTTTCTTTGCGGTGCAACAGCCTTGTCCAACCTGTCATGGCCGCGGCAAGATCATCAAAGATCCTTGCACTAAGTGTCATGGCGATGGCCGTGTTGAAAAGAGCAAAACCTTATCGGTTAAGATCCCAGCCGGCGTTGATACGGGTGACCGTATTCGTTTAGCGGGTGAAGGCGAAGCGGGTGAGTTTGGCGCGCCAGCAGGGGATTTATACGTTCAGGTCAGTGTGCGTGAGCATGCGATTTTCGTCCGTGATGGCAACAACCTTTACTGCGAAGTGCCGATATCCTTCAGTAAAGCGGCCTTAGGCGGTGAGATTGAAGTGCCAACACTGGATGGTAAAGTCAGCCTGAAGATCCCAGCCGAAACGCAAACGGGCCGTATGTTCCGTTTACGTGGCAAAGGCGTCAAGTCGGTTCGCAGCCATGCGGTAGGTGACTTGCTCTGCAAAGTGGTTATGGAAACCCCAGTTAACTTAAACGATCGTCAAAAAGAACTGTTACGCGAATTTGAAGCCACCTTAACCGGTGAGTCAAAGAAGCACAGCCCAAAGGCTGAGGGCTTTTTCGATGGCGTGAAAAAGTTCTTTCAAGATCTGAATAGCTAACTTGGTCTAGTGGCGCAGCGGCTAGCTGCGCACTAGATGAATGAAGCCCCGCAGTGTTTAGCACTGCGGGGCTTTTTTATATTTAAATTTTGGCAAATACATTTTGATAGAGTTTTGACCATGAATATGGCTTTTGATTCTGCGCTAGTAAGGCTTAAGCATCAGATTAGTTTTTTATTTCTAAAAGAAAAGTCAAAGTCGTGGGGCTTCACCCCACACCCGACCAAGGAGGACTGCTCGTCCTATCCTCCTTGGATGCTCCATGACGCCCCCAACGGAGTTGAAAGCCCCTTGTGCTCATTGGCAAATTTGCTATCGCTTCCGAAGGATGCGTCCCTGCACCTGCGAAAGCTAGCTTGCCATCCATGGCAAGACTCACGCAATTTGCCTATTCGCCCTGCGGCAACTCCGAGGGGAGGTGTATTCCTTAGACTCTGAAGTTATCGGTAAATTTTAAAGGCTTAAAAACAATACGTGGCCGATTTTTCGGATTAGATAAAGTGGAAGCGTTAATTCACTATGATATAGTTTAGCTTGAGAAAACTTCTAAAGGATTAATTTAGTGAAAATTGAAGCGAATGATAAGGAAATTCAAGATATTTTCTCATCAGGTTATTTCCAAATCCCTAAGTTCCAACGTCCATACTCTTGGGGGAGAGAAGAGGTTGAAAACTTTTGGAATGATATAATTAGTGATACAAGTGACAACTACTTCATTGGCTCAATGGTCGTCTACCAGACTCGTAAACCATACTTTGGCATAGTGGATGGTCAACAACGGTTGACAACTATAACAGTAGTGCTATCAGTCATTCGTGATGCTTTTTTACTGTTAGGTGAGACTAACCTTGCTAAAGGTATCCATCAGTTTATTGAAACACCTAATAATGACTTTGAGAATGAGTTCGTTCTTAACACTGAAACATCTTTTCCATACTTGCAAAATTACATTCAAACATTTAAAGGATGCAGAGATAAGATTGAACTTGAATGTGATATAGGAGTTGAAGAGTCAAATTTAAAACTTGCCTATGATACTTTAAATCTTAAGCTATTGGAACATATACCATTGAATGAGATTTATAGTCCGCAATTGAATATGTTCTCGACTGAGGAATCTGTATTAAAACTAAAAGAATTACGTGATAAGTTTCTTTCTTTGAAACTGGTGTTTATCCAGTTAGATAATGAGGATGATGCTTATTTAATTTTTGAAACTCTTAATGCAAGGGGGCGAGATCTAAAAACATCTGATTTGGTTAAAAATCTAATATTAAAGACTATAAAATCAACCAATAGAAGACTAGACACTCCAAAAGAAGCTTGGAATGGATTAGTTAAGAAGTTTGATGATATGTCTGATATTAATATTGTTGATACATTTCTTCTTCACTATTGGATTTCTAAATATGAGTATTGTACTGATAAGAAGTTGTTTTCAAGCATAAAGCAGTATGTATTGAAACATACTGATAATGCTAGGGAGTTACTACAGGATTTGAATAGTTCTGCACATAACTATTGTTTAATGCTAAGTCCAGAAACATCATCGTGGACTAGGGAGTTGTATGATGTAAAAAATTCATTAAATGCACTTAATAGTTTCAAAGTTAAACAACAATCTTCATTTGTCTTATCATTACTATCTGCTTATACAGAAAAACGAATTACAAACAAGCAGCTTAGAACAATGCTTGAAAAGATTGAACATTTTCATTTTTTGTTTAATGCTATAACGCAGCAACGGTCATCGGGGAGTATTGCCACAATGTACTCTCAACATGCAATTGAGTTATCAAAAGCAGAAACAAATGATCAGATACAAAAAATATTATCTAGTCTCACGCGAAAGCTCGGTGAGAAAATTCCTTCATATGAAGAGTTTGAAGTTAAATTTATTGATTTAAATTATCTGTCAAATAGGACTAAAGATAAAACAGTCATAAAATATATTTTATGTAAGCTTTTAGGGAAACATTCAAATGGTCTTGATATTAATCATTTGAATTTGACGATAGAACATATAATTCCTGAGGCTCAGTTAAAAAATGGTTGTCCATCAGTGATTGTTGGGAATATTGGAAACTTAATTTTAATTGATGAGAAAACAAATGGACGTAAGCTAAAAGATAATAGTCCTAAAGAAAAAATTGAGTTACTAAGAGGGTTCAACTATCCGTTAGAACAAAATTTTTTGACATCATCTAATTTAGAGCCTGTTGATGTAGAAAAACGAGCAAAGCTGATTGCTAGATTTATTTATTCTTTAATTGCTCTTTAATATGTAAGATGCTGTTTTTAAATATTTTTAGTAAAATAAAGAGTAAAAAATAGGATAGGCAGAACTCTTTTGATGTTAAATATTAACATTGCAATCACAGGTATTCACCTTCCCCTGCGAAGTTGCCGCGGGGCGTTGGAATAAATTGCGTGAGTCCGGTCATGGATGACTGGCTAGCTTTCGGGGTACAGGATGTACCATCGGAAGCGATAGCCATTTATCCATAAGACCAAGGCCAGTAATTAATGCATGTAACTTCGCTAGGGACGCCGGGGGATTTCCAAAAGGGGAACAGGCGCTTTTCCCCTTTTGGTCGGGTGTGGGGTGAAGCCCCACGACGTTGATTTTGACTTTGATTTCGATTCGAAAATCCAAACGAAGTTTGGAAACCTAAGAGTTTTTACTCTTCAGTATCAGTAAATGCGGCTTCGGCTTTCTCTAACTCTTGCTCGGTTTTAAGCTGAAACGCTTGCTGCTTTTTAAGCTTGGCTTCTTCTTCAAGTGCGGCTTCTCTTTGTTTAAATTCGTGTCTCTCTGGTTTAGTCAGAAACTTAAACGCGAGCTTGTTGCCCAGTACGTAGGCGACCACGTCTTCGCCTTTTGTGCGGCGTTCATCGACGCGTTGTGAAAAACGGGCGTTATCGCGGGCTTTACGTTCTTCGGCATTTAACTTACTCATAATCTGTTCTCCTCATTTAGTTAATCACGGTAGTGTTCCACTACGTTCAGTTAAACAAATGAGTTGTGTTGCACATTCATAAAGCTGATTGTGCGGGATTCTACCATAAGCTGGCATTAAATCTGCGCGGTAAAATGCGCCAATCCAAAACAGAATGTTATTAGTGCACTTTATGTTAAAACTTGCTTTATTCTTGCTCATGGTCCGAGTAAATCAGGCCTGTGCATTTTACTGTGGTTTGACTATCTTAGGTTATGCTAAAACAGTTTATGGTCCATTGGGGGGGGATTTTCGATAACAAACCAAGGGCAGGGAAGTCATGGGGAAAATAACGGTGAATGATTTACTCTTAAGCGAATTGCTGGCAAAGCTGGCGTCAAGGTTTGCGGCAAATAGGTTGCACCATCAAGGGATTTCGTGGGCTGAAGTTGAGGCCAGTATTTTGCAAAGTGATACGCAAATCCAAAATGCGCTGCATTGGATGGAACACACAGGCGGCGAGCCAGATGTGGTGGGGATTGATGCGAATACGGGCAAATTTATTTTTGTAGATTGCGCGGCGCAAAGCCCTGCGGAACGGCGCAGTCTTTGTTATGACAAAGCAGCGCTCGAGGCGCGCAAGAAAAATAAACCCGTCGGCAGTGCACTGGAACTGGCGGTGCAAATGGGGGCACAAATGCTGACCGAGGCGCAATATCGTGAGTTACAAACCTTAGGCGAGTTTGATACTAAAACCTCAAGTTGGGTAGACACGCCAAAAGATATTAGGGCTCAAGGCGGGGCGATTTTCTGTGATCGACGTTATGGCAAAGTATTTACTTATCATAATGGTGCAGACTCTTATTATGCCGTGCGGGGTTTTCGGACTCGATTATTAGTTTAGTGCTTGCACGAGCAAGTCTTAGCGAGATAAATGAATCAGTGAAATGAGTGAGTCAAAAGGGACTGCTAACTTTGATCTCGATTGATACAAGCAATATTGGTAATCCCACTCGACTCTGCGTAAACTTTCGCTCCCATGTTTTGATCCGGTGTTGTGATGACCTTTCCCGAGCTTTCTTCTTCCCCTGAGTCGTTAACTTTTGCTGAGCTTGGCTTAAATTCGGCGTTACTTGAGGTTTTACCTGCAAGTCTTAAACATCCGACAAAGGTGCAGCAACTGGCGATTCCGGCCATTCTTGCGGGACGGGATTTGTTAGCCTTAGCACAAACCGGTAGCGGGAAAACCTTAGCTTTTGGTTTACCACTTCTACAACAACTTTTATTGCAACAGCAAACACAGTTACAGGGTGCTAAGTCTGTGCCGCCCTCAAATGCGCTGGCGTTAGTGCTGGTGCCTACACGGGAATTAGCGCTGCAAGTGACTGAGGCGCTGCAAACCGTGGCGAGTCAGTTATCGACTTCGTTGAACATTCAGCTTCTGTGTGGCGGGGTCGCATTGGAAGACCAATTGGCCGAACTCACTGCCAAGCCGCAGGTGTTAGTGGCAACCCCCGGGCGTTTACTGGATTTATGCAAACAGTCCCACATCAGCCTCGATTCGATAAAACATCTTGCGCTGGATGAAGCCGACCGCCTGCTGGAAATGGGGTTCTGGCCCGATGTGCAAAAGCTGATGGCGTTTATGCCGAAGCTTAAGCAAACCTCGTTGTTTTCCGCCACCTTGCCCGAGGCGTTGGATACATTGGCGGGCAAGCTGCTGGTGAATCAGCCGTTACGGGTCGAAGCCCACAAGGTGAATTCAGTGGCTGCTGAAATCGAAGAACAACTCTATTTAGTCAACAAGGGCAGTAAAGCACAGGCACTGATTGCGTTGTTAAAACAATATCAATGGCCGCAGGTGTTGGTGTTTATCAGCGCCCGTGATGATGCCGATGCCGTTGCTAAACGGCTCGCCAAAGCGGGGATGAAAGTCGCCGCGCTGCACGGTGAAAAAGATCAAAGCGTGCGCAGCCAAACCTTGGCCGACTTTAAAGCTAATCGCATTCAAGTATTAGTGGCGACTGACTTGATGGCGCGCGGCATTCATGTCGATGCCTTGCCTGTGGTCATCAATTTGGATTTGCCCATGAGTGCGCCTGTGTACGTGCACCGCATTGGCCGCACCGCGCGCGCTGGCGAAAAAGGGCTGGCGATTTCCCTCGTGTGCCACAGTGAAATGGCAACTTTAACGGCGATCCGCAGCTTGACCGCACGGGAGTTACCGCTGGCATTATTGGCTGACTTTCCGGTAACGGATAAGCCTAGTGAAAATACCAGTGATGGCACCGCAGATAGCAAGGTTGAGCGTAAGCGACCACCACGTGATAAACAGGCGAATCGCCGTAGCATCAATAAGCATAGCGCCAAAGAGTTTAAAGGTAAGCGCTGAGCTTGAGGCTATTCATAGTGAAGCTAGAGTGATGCCATCCTCAAGCAAAGAGTGAAGCGATTCATAGCATCCAAGCTTGGCGCGCAGCTATCACTAAACCGATAACAGAATAAAGCGCATTGGCTGCTGTTAACGCTTTCGCTCTGGGTGTAACGTAGTGACTTATTGACATTAAGGGAGCCAAGTTATGGCATCGACATTGGCGTTAAGCAAAGCACTTCATAAAGTGGTGAATAACGGTTTAACGACTGAGCACTTTGTACTTAGGCCATTCCAGCGAGCGGATCTTGAGGCTTTTACCGCCTATCGAGCCGACCCTAAGGTCGCCCAATATCAAAGCTGGACGGATTACCGCTATAGCGATGCAGTCGATCTATTCGAGAATATGGATTATGCGCAATTTGGTGCGGCGGATACATGGTTTCAACTTGCGATTGTCACTGCCGCGTCGGGAGCAACACCGACCGCGCTCGTTGGCGATCTGGCGCTGCACTTTATTGATGAGCAGCAGGTGGAAATCGGCTTTACGATTGCGCCTGAGCATCAAGGTAAACATGTCGCTTTTGAGGCCGTCAGCGCATTACTGGATTACCTCTTCATTGAATTACATAAGCATCGCGTTATTGCGATCACAGACGCACAAAATCTTGCCAGCTGTCGCTTACTCGAAAAACTCCACTTTAGGCGCGAAGCCCATTATGTGAAAAACATCTTCTTTAAGGGCGCGTGGGGCGATGAGTATCTCTACGCCTTGTTAAAAGAAGAGTATTAATAAACCAAGGCAAAAACAAAACCGCATAAAAGAATAACAGCACAAAGGTAGCTAATGCGTTTTTCATTTCGGGTAAATTGACTAAGCCTTGGATCATCTTGTGTAGAGAGAAAGCCATGTTGTAGTGACTCGTGAATGTAGGCGCTTCTGGCTGTTCTGAGTCGGGTTTTCATCGGATTCGCCGAAGCTTTATGCCATTCTTCTGGATAATACTTTTCAACGTGACGCTGGATTTTAGCAAAATTTTTAAATTGAACGACTAACAGAATAGTTATACATAGGTTCGCGATTGCGATGAAATACATGATGGTAAAGAGTTTATTTAATAAAGACAGATAGCTAACTTAATCTAATACAGGCTTAAAAATCTAGCCGTAACGGTTTAGGTCGTTAAAGTCCGACTTTTGCATGAGCCATTGACCTGCGGGTTTTGTACTTGGTGTAGAGTATGAAGCCAAGCAGAATGCCCAATCCCATTTGGCTTATCTTGTCTATCTCAGTAAAATCTTTCCATTAGTTGAGCCCATGTTGGCTCAAAGATCTTCACGCCCGTCAGGGGATGTAAGGAATGCCAGATGAAATCAATGCGTTTAGGCTTAGTAGGTTTGGCGGTCGTGCTCGGATGATCCGCCTGCGCGACCACGCAATCGCCAACGGGGCGGGGACAAACCTTGCTCTTTTCTGCGGCGCAGATGCAGCAGATGGGCGATGCTTCTTTTGAAGAGATGAAAAAGCAGCAAAAGGTGAGTAGCGATAAAAAGCTGACGCAATACGTGAATTGTGTCGCCAATCGGGTGACGGCAGTATTGCCAGACCAAACCCAGCGCTGGGATGTAGTTTTGTTTGACTCAGAACAAGTAAACGCCTTTGCACTGCCGGGTGGCCATATTGGTGTCTATAGCGGATTGCTTAAGGTCGCTAATGGCCCTGATCAGCTTGCCACTGTGCTCGGTCATGAAGTGGCGCACGTGTTGGCGCAACATGGTAACGAGCAGGTTTCCCGTGGGCAGCTAACGGGCGTCGGTATGCAAATAGCCGATGCGGCGCTAGGGGCGAGTGGTGTGTCGAATCGTGACTTATATATGTCGGCCTTGGGATTAGGCGCTCAGGTCGGGGTAATACTGCCCTTTGGCCGCGCTCAAGAGAGCGAAGCCGACATCATGGGGTTAGAGTTGATGGCGCGGGCCGGTTTTGATCCGGCGCAAAGCGTGGCGTTATGGCAGAACATGTCGAAGGCGGGCGGCAGTCAGGGGCCAGAATTATTATCGACCCATCCTTCGAACAGTAACCGTATCGCTCAGTTGCAACAACTGCAAGGGCAGATGCAGCCACTCTATGCCAGTGCGAAAACCCAAGTGAAGAATCAATGTGTGGCGCCGAAATAAGCTGAACGCTGCATAGCGAAGTGCCATTTGGTTGAGTGTTAGCGGTTGTTTTCTGGCCTGTATACGTCATTAGCCTATTTACGCTTTTGGATAAATACGCAATAAGTGTGTAAAAAAGCCGCCTGAGTTAAATAAGCAGTCAGTTTATCAGCATAGCTCGCTGAACTATGGTAAACTGGCGCGCAAAATTCCACTGATAAATTGAGAGTCGTTAATTATGTCTGATAAATTCAGTACTGTTGAACAGCAAGCAAGCTACGGTGTAGGTCGTCAAATGGGTGAGCAACTGGCCGCCAATTCTTTTGATGGTGTGGATATTCCAGCCGTTCAAGCGGGTTTAGCCGATGCGTTTGCCGGTTTAGAAAGTGCTGTGTCTATGCAAGATCTGCAAGTTGCTTTCACTGAAATCAGCGGTCGTATTCAAGCTGCTCAAGAGCAAGCTGCTGCAGCTGCGTCTGCTGAAGGCGATGCGTTTTTAGCGGAAAATGCTAAGCGTGATGGCGTGACTGTGACTGACTCTGGTCTGCAGTTCGAAGTATTAGTCCAAGGTGACGGTGCTACTCCAACTTACGAAGATACAGTGCGTACTCACTACCATGGTTCTTTCATCAATGGTGATGTGTTCGATAGCTCTGTGGTTCGTGGTCAACCTGCTGAGTTCCCAGTATCTGGCGTTATCGCTGGCTGGACTGAAGCACTGCAACTGATGCCAGTTGGCACTAAGTTGAAATTATTTGTGCCACATCACTTAGCTTACGGTGAGCGCGGCGCGGGGGCATCAATTCCTCCTTATTCAACTTTGGTATTCGAAGTTGAATTATTAGATATCATCTAATATTGATAAAACGCCTAAGCCTGTCTTAGGCGTTTTCTTATGGAAGACAAAGAAAGATTGAGGAGATTGAAATGAGTGGACAAGTGAGAGTGGCAATCGTCGGTGCCGGTGGTCGTATGGGACGCACTCTTATTGAAGCGGCTTACAATCACGACCATATATTGCTGGGTGCCGCTATTGAGCGCGCAGGCTCTAGTTTAGTGGGCGTGGATGCGGGTGAGCTAGCTGGTGTGGGTAAATTAAAGGTCATGATCATGGATTCGCTGGATTACGCGACCGATGATTTTGATGTCTTGATTGATTTCACTGCGCCAGACGCCAGTATTGTCCATTTAGATTGGTGTGTGCGCCACAAGAAAGCCATGGTGATTGGCACAACCGGTTTCAATCATGCTCAAAAAGAACAGATCAATGCCTTTGCCGAGCAAACGCCGGTAGTGATGGCGCCGAACATGTCTGTGGGTGTCAACCTGATGTGGAAATTACTCGAACTGGCTGCCGAAGTCATGGGTGATTACACGGATATCGAAATTATCGAAGGTCACCACAGACACAAAAAAGATGCGCCGTCGGGCACAGCCCTTAAAATGGGTGAAGTGATTGCTAAGACCTTAGGTCGCGATCTTGAGAAATGTGCCGTGTATGGCCGCGAAGGGATCACGGGTGAACGTGATCGTGAAACCATAGGTTTTGCAACCATTCGTGCCGGTGACTTAGTCGGTGAACACACTGCGATGTTTGCCGATATCGGTGAGCGTTTAGAGATCACCCATAAAGCCTCGAGTCGTATGACCTTTGCTAACGGCGCTATGCGTGCCGCCCACTGGCTAGTGGAGCAAAAACCGGGCTTGTATGATATGCAGCAGGTTTTAGGTTTGCATTAATATTAAAAACGCCGATATGGCGTTTTTTTTTGCACCCATATACCAATGGGTGGACGGTTTCGCGTTTTTCCTGTAAACTCGCTGGAATTTGTCAAAATTTCGTAAATTAGCGGAAATTGGTATCTTAATAGAACATAAAAACATTATATTTCAGTGGCTTGGCTCTTTATGGAGGTCGCGTTGACAAAGTCTGCCTTACTCGTACTCGAAGATGGAACTGTATTCTCTGGCACAGCAATTGGTGCCGATGGTCTCTCTGTTGGTGAAGTTGTTTTTAACACTTCCATGACAGGTTACCAAGAAATTTTAACTGATCCATCCTACTCTCGCCAGATTGTAACATTAACCTACCCACACATAGGCAACACTGGTACCAATGATGAAGATGTTGAATCCGATGGGGTTCACGCTTGTGGTCTTATCATTCGTGATCTTCCGCTCATCGCAAGTAGTTTCCGTAATCAACAAAGCTTAAGTGATTATCTCAAAGCGAACAATGTCGTTGGCATAGCAGATATCGATACCCGCAAGTTAACTCGTATTCTCCGTGAAAAAGGTGCACAAGCCGGTTGTATTATGGCTGGTGCAGACTTAGACGAAGCAAAAGCGCTCGCCGCTGCCAAAGCCTTCCCCGGTTTAAAAGGCATGGATCTCGCTAAAGAAGTCACAACTAAAGCTGCCTATCCATGGCGCAAAGGTAGCTGGCGTTTAGTGGGCGGTTTACCTGCAGATACGCCAGCAAATGAGCTTAAATACAAAGTAGTAGCCTACGACTACGGCGTTAAGCAAAACATTCTGCGTATGTTAGTGGACCGCGGTTGCGACGTCACTGTTGTACCAGCTAAAACCTCTGCCGCCGACGTGCTGGCGATGAATCCCGATGGTGTGTTCCTTTCGAACGGCCCTGGCGATCCAGAACCATGCGATTACGCGATTGAAGCAATTCAACAGATCCTGAAAACCGACACACCGATTTTCGGTATCTGTTTAGGTCATCAGTTGTTGGCTCTGGCCTCAGGTGCAAAAACCTTAAAGATGAAGTTTGGTCACCATGGTGCAAACCACCCAGTGAGCAACATCGAGAAAGGTAACGTGATGATCACCAGCCAAAATCACGGTTTTGCTGCCGATGAAACCACGCTACCCGCCAACATTAAGGTGACGCATAAGTCGCTGTTTGATGGTTCACTGCAAGGTATCCATCTTACGGACAAACCTGCGTTCAGCTTCCAAGGTCACCCTGAAGCGAGCCCAGGCCCGAACGATGCCGCCCCGCTGTTCGATCACTTTATCGAGCTTATTGAACAATACCGTCAGAACGCCAAGTAGTACGCTAGCTAGGAGAAGAGAGAAGCAATGCCAAAACGTACAGATATAAAGAGTATTCTTATCCTAGGCGCCGGCCCAATCGTGATTGGTCAGGCATGTGAATTTGACTATTCTGGCGCACAGGCTTGTAAAGCGCTGCGTGAAGAAGGCTACCGTGTCATTCTGGTGAACTCTAACCCTGCCACCATTATGACTGACCCAGAAATGGCCGATGCCACTTATATCGAGCCGATTCACTGGGAAGTGGTCCGTAACATTATTGCTAAAGAACGCCCAGACGCGATTCTGCCAACCATGGGCGGCCAAACCGCACTGAACTGCGCATTAGAACTCGAAGCTAAAGGCGTACTGAAAGAATTTAACGTCGAGATGATTGGCGCGACCGCCGATGCCATCGATAAAGCTGAAGACCGTAGCCGCTTTGATAAAGCGATGAAAAGTATCGGTCTTGACTGTCCACGTGCGGGTATTGCCCACAACATGGAAGAAGCTTACGGCGTACTCGATCAAGTGGGTTTCCCTTGTATTATCCGTCCATCCTTTACTATGGGTGGCTCGGGCGGCGGTATCGCCTACAACAAGGAAGAGTTCGAAGAGATCTGTTCACAGGGCTTAGAGTTATCGCCAACGAGTGAACTGCTGATCGACGAATCACTGATCGGTTGGAAAGAATACGAGATGGAAGTGGTCCGTGACCGCAACGATAACTGCATTATCGTCTGCGCCATCGAAAACTTCGATCCTATGGGTGTACATACTGGCGACTCTATTACCGTTGCGCCAGCACAAACCCTGACAGACAAAGAATACCAAATCATGCGTAACGCCTCTATGGCCGTACTGCGTGAGATTGGTGTTGAGACCGGCGGTTCGAACGTACAGTTTGGTATCAACCCGAAAGATGGCCGTATGGTTATCATCGAGATGAACCCACGTGTATCGCGCTCTTCAGCATTGGCATCAAAGGCAACGGGTTTCCCGATTGCGAAAATCGCCGCTAAGTTAGCGGTTGGTTTCACCCTTGATGAGCTGATGAACGACATCACTGGCGGTCGCACGCCAGCGTCATTCGAGCCTGCTATCGATTACGTTGTGACTAAAGTACCACGCTTTAACTTTGAAAAGTTTGCTGGCGCCAATGATCGCTTAACCACACAGATGAAATCTGTGGGTGAAGTGATGGCGATTGGCCGTACTTTCCAAGAGTCACTGCAAAAAGCCTTACGTGGTTTAGAAGTTAACCGTAACGGTTTAGACCCTATCACTGACATGTCTAAGCCTGAAGCGATGGCGCGTATTCGCCTTGAGCTGAAAGAGCCTGGTTGCGACCGTATTTGGTACATAGCCGATGCGATGCGTGCGGGTTTGAGCTTAGATGAAATTTTTAAGCTGACCAATATCGACCCTTGGTTCCTGGTACAAATCGAAGAACTGGTTCAGCTTGAAGGTGTTGTTGCTGACGCGGGTCTAGCGGGTCTGGATATCGACTTACTGCGCAAACTAAAACGTAAAGGTTTTGCCGATGCGCGTCTGGCCGATGTATTAGGCGTGAACGAAGCCGAAGTGCGTAAGCTGCGTGACAAGTTTGACCTGCACCCAGTCTACAAGCGTGTGGATACCTGTGCGGCTGAGTTTGCAACAGACACAGCTTACATGTACTCAACGTACGAAGAGGAATGTGAAGCTAACCCATCGACCCGTGACAAAATCATGGTGTTAGGTGGCGGGCCAAACCGTATCGGTCAAGGTATCGAGTTCGATTATTGCTGTGTACACGCGGCGTTAGCGCTACGTGAAGACGGTTATGAAACCATCATGGTGAACTGTAACCCTGAAACCGTTTCAACTGATTACGACACGTCTGACCGTCTGTACTTCGAACCCGTCACACTGGAAGACGTACTAGAAATCGTCCGTATCGAGAAGCCAAAAGGCGTTATCGTGCAGTACGGTGGTCAAACGCCATTGAAATTGGCCCGTGCCTTAGAAGCCGCTGGCGTACCTGTCATTGGTACTAGCCCAGATGCAATCGACCGCGCCGAAGACCGTGAGCGTTTCCAACAAGCGATTCAACGCTTAGAGATGAAGCAGCCTGAAAACGATACCGTGACTACGGTTGAAGGTGCTGTGATTGCCGCTGAGCGTATCGGTTATCCGTTAGTTGTGCGTCCATCCTATGTACTTGGCGGCCGCGCGATGGAAATCGTCTACGACAAGCAAGATTTACTGCGTTACTTCAACGAAGCCGTGAGCGTATCGAATGCGTCGCCTGTATTGCTCGATCGTTTCTTAGATGATGCGATTGAAGTGGATATCGATGCTGTGTGCGACGGTGAAATCGTGGTGATTGGCGCGATTATGGAGCATATCGAACAAGCGGGTGTTCACTCAGGTGACTCAGGTTGTTCGCTGCCGCCATACACGCTAAGCCAAGAAATCCAAGATCGTATGCGCGTTCAAGTCGGCAAGTTGGCGATGGAACTCGGTGTTGTCGGCCTGATGAACGTACAGTTCGCCGTGAAAGATAACGAAATCTATATGATTGAAGTTAACCCACGTGCTGCCCGTACTGTGCCATTCGTGTCCAAAGCGACTGGTGTGCCTTTAGCTAAGATCGCCGCGCGTGTGATGGCGGGTCAAAGCTTAACGTCGCAAAACTTCACTAAAGAAGTGATCCCACCTTTCTACTCAGTGAAAGAAGTGGTGTTGCCATTTAATAAGTTCCCAGGTGTTGACCCACTGTTAGGCCCAGAAATGCGCTCTACCGGTGAAGTCATGGGCGTGGGCGATACGTTCGCCGAAGCCTATGCTAAGGCGCAGTTAGGTGCGACTTCTGAGGTGCCTAAGTCAGGCCGTGCATTATTGTCTGTGCGTAACAGCGATAAGAAACGCGTTGCCGATTTAGCGGCTAAGTTAATCGAGCTCGGTTACCAAATCGATGCCACTCACGGTACTGCGATTATCCTTGGCGAAGCGGGTATCAACCCACGTTTAGTGAACAAGGTACACGAAGGTCGTCCACACATTCTCGATCGCATCAAGAATGGTGAATACACTTATATCGTGAACACTACCGAAGGTCGCCAAGCGATTGAAGATTCTCGTCAATTGCGCCGCGGTGCACTGCGTTACAAAGTGAACTACACGACGACCATGAACGCTGCATTCGCCACGTGTATGGCCCATGCCGCTGATGATCGTACTAATGTGACGTCAGTACAAGAACTGCATCTGCGCGTACTGGCTAAATAAGCCACAGGGTTAATGCCGTGAATGAGAGGGCCGCATAACTTAGGTTATGCGGCCTTATTATTTAGGCCCGTGTCTGTCTTGCTCAATTCTTGAATTTGTTTTATTGGGTTACTTAGTCTGTTTTACTGAGTTTGTTTTGAGTATGACTTAACTCTTTTTATCTTCTATTTATGTTGCCTGAGAAAATTATGCCTGCGCCAGCCGCTAGTCCTACTAAAGTTGATACGTTTATTGCGCCGCCTTGCCTCGGGCAAATACGCGTGCTTTATCAAGATAGCGACATTCTGCTGATTGATAAGCCGAGCGGATTATTGAGTCTGTCGGGGAAGAATCCGTTCAATCTCGATTCAGTGCATTATCGCTTAGTGCAGGATTTTCCGACGGCCACTTTGCTGCACAGACTTGATTTTGGCACTTCGGGCATCATGCTGGTGGCGCTGAATAAAAGCGTGAATGGCTTGCTGACCAAGCAGTTTCAGGCGCGCACGGTCGAGAAGCGTTATACCGCCTTGTTGCACGGACATATCGCCGCTGACAGCGGGGTGATTAATCTACCGATCGCTAAAGATGTCGATCATTTCCCACTACAAAAGATTTGCCACAGCACAGGTAAAGTTGCGATCAGCGAATATCGGGTGCTCGAGCGGTTAACCGAGCCTTTCGCCACGCGGGTCGAGTTTACCCCGGTTTCTGGCCGAACCCATCAACTGCGGATCCACAGTCAGCAATTTGGTCACTCAATTTTGGGGTGCGATCTCTATGGTGGCGTGGGTGAGAGTGTGGCTGATAACGCTGCTGCACCTGAACCAGACATCACTAAGATGACGAGTAACAGCAGATTAATGCTGCATGCGACCCGCTTAGTGTTTGATCATCCATTGACGGGGGAGCGTATCGACTGGATTTGCGAGTGTCCTTTCTAAGAGCTTGCTAAAGAGTTATAGAGTTTTGTGCTTAGCACTTAGAAATCAAAACATAGCACTTAGCACTTAAAACGTAGCGCAATCGATTTAGTTACCCAGCCCGATACGTTCGGTCTGCATGGGCGGCGCATCATTGGGGAGCCAAGTATGGTAAATCGTTGCGAAAGTACCATCCGCTTTTATCGCTTCTAGGGCACTTTTCCATTGCTCGATCACCTCATTGGGCGTGCCTTGCGAGAAGGCAATGTAAAGATGGTTAGCGCTAATAGTGAAGAGGGACTCTACATCATCAATACTGGCGCCCGCATCCGATAAAATACTCGGCGCGGTGAGATTGGCATTACACCAAAGGTCGATGCGGTGCTTCATCAGTTGTTTTGCACTCAATAAGGGCGCGGATGAGGCGGCAACGTTTGTAAATCCCAGTTCGAGCAATAGGCGCTCTTCCACTGAGGCACGATAGACACCAATTGCCTTCGCCGTTTTAGCATCTTCTATTGAGGTAATTTTTATACCGCTATTTTTTAAGGCATAAAAATTGGTTGTGCCGACAGCAACAGGTCCAATCATAGTAAACATCTGTTCTCTTTCTGCGGTGCGCGTCATAGTAAATAACACAGTATTGGGCTGCTCGGTCAACATTTTCCAGCCGCGAGCCCAAGGTACGACTTTAATTGGGTCTGGACTCTTGATGCGTTTTTGAATTTCTTCTACGACTTGTACTGCTAAACCAGCAGGTTTGCCATCAACAGAAAAACTGATCGGTGACCATTCTTCCGTATAGATGTTTAGCGGCTGTGCGCTCAGAGAGAAAGCGCAGCAGAGGATAAGTGATAGCAAAAAGTTTGTGACTAATTTCATTAATAACCCTAAAGATTAGAACGTTATAATTGAGTCTCACTGCTTGCTCTTAAAACGATTAAAGATGAACGCTGTGTTCAAATCAAGTATAGCTAGAGGTTGATTTTCTAAGATGAAATTTACTATATCGTTTTTAACGATAAAAAAGAGCGCGAATATGGCGCTCTTAGGTAGGTTTTATCAATGCGACTGCAGCCTGTTAGAAAACATCAGGCGCGATAGACGTCACGCATCAGATTATCAATACAGTTCACAACACGCATACTGGCGTCTTCCATTGAGTGCAGTTGTTTGACCATCTCAGGTAAATTACCTTTTTGTCTGGCATTGAGTGCGGCTTTACCCGCTTCGTGCACCGCTTTATGTGGTGCATCTAAGGCTTTGAAGTTACTCAAATGCTGATAATTCTCAGCGCCAAATCCTTTGAAATACCATTGTCCGAGACGGCACTCAGTGTGCGAGTTTACACTGTGGTTATGCTGTGGTTTTTCAATTAATTGATAAACACTGCTTTTCCAGACCGCGTGGTCAAGTTTCGTGGTATTTAAGAATGACGCGGTAGCAGCGTTATGGATAACCTGCTGCATTTGCTTTGAGCGTTGCAGTACATCTTCAACCACTTGGCCGATTTGGGTAGAAGAGCTGGCAACATCGATAGCGCTGCTTTGATTGTTATGGACAATTTCTTTAATTTCAGAAGCTTGAATGACGATTTGTTTCACGAGTTTTTCAATGTGGCTGCTGGCTTCGTGGGCTTTACTGGCAAGTTGGCGCACTTCATCGGCAACTACTGCAAAACCGCGTCCAGCCTCACCTGCGCGGGCGGCTTCAATGGCGGCATTCAATGCCAGCAAGTTCGTCTGTTCTGAGATGCCTTGAATCGCGGCAACAAACTGGTTGATTGAAGAGGTCGTCGCATCTAGCTCAGTAACGGCTTTCATGCTGCTCGACGCTTGCTCATTAATATAAGTCGCCCGTGTGCCTAAACTTGCCACGGCGATGCGGGTTTGATCAAAAATCTTATCAAGCTCTGACAGTGAATCCTGTTCGGATGTGAGCAATTCAGCACTGTTGGCTAAACCTTCGCGCACCGCATTGAGCATTTCTCCACCTTGGTTTTGGCAGGCTATCACCTCAGTGTAGTGAGCCGCATTTTGCCGCGATTGCTGCTGCATAGTCTCATTTTCACGGATCATGCCACGCAGTTCATCGATTTCATTTTGGCGTTGTTGTTCTAGTTGGATAAGCCGCTCTTTAAGCGCCTTATTTTCAGCTTTGAGCTGGGAATTAAACCACATAAAAAGACCTCTAGCGTCGCAAGGACTATGGCTATTGCTTATCGACTTACAGTGACTAGGCTCAGCGGTAAATACTGCAATGTTAATAAGAAGTAAAACTATTCAGGTGTTGAAATATTAACTGATCCTTTGGCTTTATTCTTAATTTTTTTAGGGTTATTGCTGCTTTTGTGAATTGCCATAAGTAGTTTAGTACTATCGAATGATAAGCGAACCACGCTAAGGTTAACTTAGCTTGGTTCACTTTGAGGTTTTATGCTCTATGGCATAGGTAAGTCGAGTACCACAGTGGCAATGCTGAAATATATAAGCACGCCTATGATGTCGGCGATGGAGGTGATCAGTGGCGCACTTGCCGCCGCAGGATCCATCTTTAACTTGCTCAGTAAGAAGGGCAGAGACATACCAATCAAGCTGCCAATAATCACCACAATTTGCATAGTGAGCGCGACAACCAGCGCGATTTCAGGGCCGCCACGCCAGAAGCCGAGCAGTGATACGGCCGCCGCCATGCTTGCACCTAATAATCCGGCGACAAATAACTCACGGCCCAACATAGATAGCCAGTCCTTGAGTACCACTTCTCCCGTGGCTAACCCGCGTACCATTAAGGTCGCCGATTGTGATCCCGCATTACCGCCGCTATCGATAAGTAGCGGCAGGAAGAAGACCAAGGAAACATAACTGGCAATCGTGTCTTCGAAGAAGGCGATACCGGCTCCTGAGAAGATATTGCCAAACACCAAAATCACCAGCCAAACCACGCGCTTGCGGTAGAGTAAGCCTATGCTAGCTGTCTTAAGGTTATGGTCAATATTGCCGATGGCCGCGGTTTTCGTGAACTCAAGATCCGCCTGTGAGCTGGCAATATCCATAGCGTCATCATAGGTGACAATACCGACAAGCTGGCCTTTGCCATTGACTACAGGCAGCGCCATCAAGTCGTAATGGGCGATCATCTGCACCGCTTCTTCGCGAAATGCATTGGCATCGAGGGCGACGGGATCGGGTTTCATAAAGTCGACCACTCGCTCGTGCGGCTGCGCCAGCAATAGCTGTCTTAAAGACACAGTACCAATCAAGCGACCTAACATGTCCACCACATAGGTTTGATAAATGGTTTCCTTATCGGCGGCCTCAGTGCGTAGGGTATCAATGGCTTCTGCCGCAGTATGGCGGCTATTGAGCAAGGTGTAATCCGAAGTCATGACCGCGCCGACCTTCGCTTTGTCATAGGCGGCGAGGGTGCGCATATCTTCCCGTTTGGCCAATGCGAGCGCAGGTAAAATGGCCGCTTGCTGGGTTTCATCGAGCAGATTGTAAAGGTCGGCACGTTCATCAGCCGCCATGTGCACTAGCAGCGCAGAAAGCGTGGTTTTGTTTAGCTGCTGAACTAAGCTCGCCTGCAATTCGTCGGTCAGGTAGCGAAATAGATTGGCGCAAACCTTAGGTGATGCCAGTTGCAATAATAGGACTTGTTGCTCTTGATTAAAGACGTTAAATACCGCTGCAATATCGGCAGGATGGCGCTTTTCGGCTAATTCAGCCATGGCGCTGGCACTGCGTTGCTCGATAATCATCTGCAGGTTATGGATGATTTTTTTAGTGTTGTTTGTGCTGTTATTCATGTTCATAGTTCATTCTCTCAACGATCTAGTGACCAAAGTAAAAGGTGATGTCTGCGCCAAGTTGCAGCGCGTTGCCACGAAGGGCATTGCCTAAGCTCAATTCCAGCTGTAGCTGTCGTTGCGGCGTGTGTTGATAGGCGAATTGATAGGCAGCCTCACTCAACTCTTTTTGATAAAGCTCGGCTATCAGGCGATGGTGACTACTGAGTTCATAGGCCGCCGCGATGCCCGCAAGTAATTGGGTCGATTCATTAAACTCATGGGTAAAACCTAAGTTGGCATACAGGCTGACATCGGAGTCGCCTAAGGTTTTACCCATAATGCCGAAGGCTTCGGTGGCAAATCCGTTGCCGTTATCGAGGTTTTTCTGCAAGTTGATCACCACTGCGCTGTGCCAATCATTCTGCTGCCGATCTGAATCGGAGTGGGAGTTTAAGTTGAGCGGTAGCTTGATACCGACTTCAGCTTGCTCCTCACGAATAGCGTCATTGGCATTGGACGCTAAACCTAAGTGCCATTCCCATTGATTACGGCTACAAGTGGTGGCCGCGTTTAATTGTGGGCGAGCATGATCCGACCTAGGTTGTTGCCAGCCGAGTTCTAATTCGCAGTGTTCTGCGAGGGCAGGATCATCCACTTCAAGATGGGATGCTGCCGCACTCATGCTGTAGTACAAGCTGAAACTTGCACAGGATAAAGACCGCAAAATTGCTGCGTTGTTTATGTAAGCCATGTTAAGGCTCCTCAGGTGTAAACCCTTAGGTGTTAATCCATAGGGGTAAACGGAGGGGACTGAGGCAAAAACTTGCTTTGAGATGCAAAAAATACACATAACTGAACCCCAGCGAATATGCTGGAATTGCGAAAAGCGCAGCCATAGGCTCAGGCTTTATGGTTTGTGATTGATATTTTGGGGGAGGCGGAGTGAAGAATGGTTCACACTACTACCCTGCTTAGCAGGTAGCAGCAAAATATTGCGGGCTAGTGCTAGGCGTTAAATCCTGTCTTTTGGACAGGGCATCTACTGTCGCTTATGTGTGTGCCCACAGTGGGTCTCCGCAATGATTAAAAGTCGCCATCATTCTAATGGCCAAAAAGTTAAAGTCAACCGCATAAGTCGTTACCTATGTTTTTGTTTAAATTTAGATTTTAATTAAATGTTAACATTATGGTGCTGCTTAGGTCTGTGTATGGTTATTGGACTGCTTGATGAATTTATGTGCAGTGGCTTGTTGTTGATTTGTTTGTTTTATGGGCGCTGACGGTAATGCTGCCTCTATGAGGTGTCTTTTAGTGGTATCGGATATCGGGCATTGGGTATTGATGTCTCGGGATCGGATATTGATGCGTCGATTGAGTTTGGCTAACACCTTATCTCAAATGGATTATTTGGCATTGATGCGCATCGGGTATACCCTTGTAGTGTCTGTACCTGTGAGTCAAAGTGATCATTCATACAGGTTCAGACAGGTTAAGACTGGTCGCCGTTTTCAGATTTGGAGGTATTACGCTGTGGCACACAATATCGACGTTGATGAGTTGGACTCCATGGCTGCGGCTGTTGAGCATAATGATATCGCCCAGATGAGGGTCGCCAATATCAAGATCGCCAGTATCAATCTGTTTAACTTTATTGAGCCGCCTTTGGCTTACTACGACTTTGAAAATATCTATAGCCATGGTCAGTGGCAGAAAAAGTGCCAATGGCTGAGTGAGTTTCTCGCCCATCGCCAGCCCGATATTGTTGGATTTCAAGAAGTGTTTAGCCCTGAACCGCTCAAACGAATCGCCAGCGAGCAAGGGCTAGTGCATTTTGCTGTCATTGATGCGCCTACCCTTATCTGTGATTACATTTATCGCAGCCCTGTGGTCGCGCTTGCCTCCCGTTATCCCATAGTGGAAATCAGCAGTGTCGAACCTGATGCGCGTTTAGTGTCGGCGATGGGATTATCGAGTGAATTTGCTTTTAGCCGTAAGGTGCTGCGCGCAACCGTTGAGGTGCCGCACATTGGTAAGTGTGATTTTTATGTGGTGCACTTTAAATCAAAACGCGCCGGATTAGCGCTCGAACCTAAGCTATTTGAACATCAGCCACTTGAACCTAAGCGATTTGAAAATCAGCCCCTAGGATTCGATAACTCGGCACCCGCAGCAAGCATAAAACTGCATTCAGAAACCCAATTACTCACAGAGCAAGCTTTAGGCCGCTGGGCATCCACCATGCAGCGCGGCGCGGAAGCTGCGTTATTATTCAATGGCATATTAGTACGCAGGCAAGCATCTAAACATCCCGTCTTAGTGATGGGTGACTTTAATGACAGCCTGACGATGGGCGCCTTAGATGCACTAACGATACAGGGCGAGAGCCTTCACAGTAATGATATTAAAGCCGCTGGCCTTGGGCATTTATCGGATGCGGCGTTAGCTGCGGTGTTTGCTCAGTATCAACTTAAAGATGCCTATGAGTTATTTATTGAAGCGAACTTGAGGGACAGTTTGACGGGTAATACCGCTTACCATAGGGAACACAGAGCGGCGACCCATTACTATGGCCCCAAAGGTTCTGTGCTGGATTATATTTTGCTTTCGAGCGAGTTTGATGCGAGCCATGGCCGCAGTTTAGCCCAAGTGGTGGATTATCAAACCTGCGACAGGCACTTAGTCAGACCCGAATACGAGCGTGATGCCTACAGTACTGACCATGCGCCAGTGATTGTTGAGTTGGCGCTGCGAAGCTAAGCCAATCCTTCAATTCAGCGCACTTGAAATCACTTTATATCAAGCTAACTCAGTATCCCTCAAACCGATTTGCGCATCAGGCGATGTCGCGGATAAGCCCCATTTGAAACCAAGCTTGCAGTGCCTGCAGCACTTGCATCGGCGCCTGCGCGTCGCTAAAAAATGCCAACATCATTTCGCATTGTTCGGCAAAGGTGGCACCGCCAATAAATCCCAGCAGCAGCGCGAGTTGATATTCGGATAGGGAAATAAACTCAGTTAATCGGCTTTCGCCGCGCCAAAGTAACCAAGCTCGTTTGCCTTGATAATCGGGACTGGGCGGTGATTCTTGCTGTTTTAATGCTTGCCAAGTTTCAACCGCATTACTGTTGCATTGGAATAGCTGCACGCTGGGGTGAAAACGCAGTTGGCAACCCGGCCATTGCTCGGCAGGCAGTGCTTGCAGGCGGGCAAAAGTGGCGCGCTCGGTATCAAAAGCATCGAAGGCATTCAATAAACGCCGCTCGAAGCGAGCAATATCGGCAATGATCGGATACTGACTGAAAAACGCATCTTGGGTTAAATAGTCGGGCAGGGCATCGGCAAAACTGCGCAGTGAGGTAAACGCCGATGGCTGACTGGCAATATAACCTTTGGCCATGCGTTCAAAGAGTTCATCACCCAGATAGATGCCCAGCATTTCGTGGTCGGTTTCGAGGGTTTCGGTTAGACGAATGCGATAGGCATTGGCATAAATCTGCATCCGAATATCAGCATTAATGCCGCCTTGCTCGGCAATCTTATCTTTGAAGGTTTGCGTGGTTTGCTCAAGTGTGGGCGGTGTATCTACCGCAGCACTCGCCAGCAGATAATTCATAAATGCGTGTTGTAGCTGCTGAAGTTGGCTCATGCGATAACCTTTCCTTCATGCATGTTCTTTCTACCTTTGGCGGCGTTGAGTGGATGCGCCTCACCTAAGGTATCGCGGGCGATATTTCTGGCAATCGTGAGTTCGGCTTCGAGGGCGTAAAACTCGGGGATATTGGCGTCGCGCTCTATCATAGTGCTGATGCCGCCAAAACGTTTCAGTGCTGCACAGTAGAGGTCCCACACGCTGCTCGGTACATCATGGTCGTGCGTGTCTATCACATAGTCGCCATAGTCGCTGTGTCCGGCGAGGTGAAATTGCTGCACCCGTTTGGGATTGATTTTATTCAAGTAGTCCAACGGGTTGAAATTGTGATTGCGGGCACTGACGTAAATATTATTGATGTCTAACAAGATTAAACAGTCTGCGGTCTCGGCAACGGCATTAACGAATTCCCATTCGTCCATGCTGGAATCTTGATAGGACAAATAGCTAGAAACGTTTTCCATCAAAATGCGGCGGCCTAAAAAATCTTGGACGGTTTTAATCCGCTGCGCCACATGCTTAACGGTTTCTTCGGTATAGGGCAGTGGCAGGAGATCGTGGCTGTTCACCCCATGAATTGAGGTCCAGCAGATATGATCGGAAATCCATTGGGGCTGCACATCGTTGGCGAGCTGCTTTAAGGCTTTAAGGTAATCCATATTAAGCGGGTCGGTACTGCCAATCGACAGGGAAACACCGTGCATCACCAGGGGATAGCGCTCGCCAATTTCCTTGAGGTAATAGCGGGGTTTACCGCCGGCGATCATGTAGTTTTCCGAGAGCACTTCAAACCAATCGATATCGGGCTCGGTATTGAGCACTGCATCAAAATGCTGCGTCCTCAGACCTAAGCCAAAACCTAATGGTGCTTGCGTGATGACATCTTGCGCCACATTGACTCCTTATCCTTAAGTTTTCTGCTGCTGTTGTATGGGTTAACACGGTGGTAAACAGGGCGATAAACGTGACCAGCACAAGCTGGTCACGATTTTTAATCAGCATATTGGCGTTTAAGCGCCTGCTTTGCCGCCGATATCACCGCAGGATTTTGCAGGTGCAGCGACAAAACCACTGCCTTTACAGCTGGCGTGGCCCGCACAGGCGTTGTCAGCAGTTTTACAATCGTTATGGCCTTTGCAGGTGTTAACGCCATAGCAGTGAACGAGTTCGGCGTTAGCAATTTTACCCACCCAGTCATCTGCGACTTTACCGCCGACATCACCACAGCTTTTTGATGGCATAGCTACAAAACCACTGCCTTTGCAGCTGGCGTGTCCAGCACAGGCGTTATCAGCGGTTTTGCAATCGTTATGGCCTTTACAGGCATTCACGCCATAACAATGTACGAGATCGGTACTGTCAGCGCCAGCCATAGGTTCGGCGGCATTGGCGTAACCCGCCATGCTTGCCATTGCCATTGCCATCGCTAATGCGGCGCCCGTCAGTGCAGTTTGTGTTTTCTTATTCATGGTTCTAATCCTTTTGAGTGTGACTGCTAATGAGTAATCTTGATTTGGTTGCTTTGATAACGACTGCTGTAAATCGACGACTTATAAAGCATTGACTAATAAACACAGGAGTAAGCCTAGTTGTTATCGAGCGATTCGTTTGAATATCTTGTGCGCTGGCTAAACGAGCCTTTCGAATGCGCAGAGCTTTTTCCTGTTGCGTTAATGAGACCCGCACTCAGACCAATATCTTTCAACTTAAGTTAAAATAATGTTGTGAAAATCGAGACCAGTGCGATCGAGATAGCAGAGACATTGCCCAATTTGTGGGAAAAATGGTGTTTCTTACGCAGGTTTCGTGGTGTAAATAAGGTATGATCGGCAACCCGTGGATGATGGCAAATAAGCGCTGCGGCGCGTTCGGTACTCGCACTTAGGTGACATTGGGTATATCATCCGTTTCCCATTTTTAGACTGCAGCCCTTTTTTAGTGGCGGCACTATTTTACAGGCAGCACTATGGCTATCAGAATCAAACTTAAACCCGGCCGCGAGAAGTCGCTCGAGCGTCGCCATCCTTGGGTATTTTCCAATGCTATTCATAACATTAAGGGAAAACCTGAAGCGGGTGAGACGGTCGATGTGGTCGCGCATGATGGTCATTGGTTAGGTCGTGGTGCTTGGTCGCCTGAGTCGCAAATCCAAGTACGCATTTGGACTTTCGATCGCGAAGAAGAAATTGATCGCGAGTTTTTTGCCAGACGTTTACAGCGGGCGCAAATTGGCCGTAACGATTTAATTCGTGAGCAAGGCTTAACGGGTTATCGTTTAGTGGCTGCTGAGTCCGATGGTTTACCTGGGATCACCATCGACAGATATGCCAATGTGTTGGTGTGTCAGTTACTGAGCACAGGTGCTGATTTATGGCGCGATACCTTAGTTGAGTTATTGGCTGAGCAATATCCTGATTGCGCTATCTATGAGCGTTCCGATGTGGATTCGCGTAAGAAAGAAGGCCTGCTGCCAGTTACGGGTTTACTGCACGGTACGCTGCCAGAAATGCCGGTGATTATCGAAGAAAACGGCATCAAGATCGCCGTCGATGTGATCAAAGGCCATAAAACAGGTTTCTATCTCGATCAACGTGATAACCGCGCCATTGCCGCCCGTTTTGTGAAAGATAAATCGGTATTGAACTGTTTCTGCTACACAGGCACCTTTGGTTTGTACGCCGCGAAAGCAGGCGCGGCCAGCATAGAAAACGTCGATGTGTCTTCTTTAGCATTAGCGACGGCGCGCCAGAACATGCAAGTGAACGGTTTGAGTGATGACAATGTGCATTACAACGAAGCCGATGTGTTCAAGTTGCTGCGTCTATACCGTGATGAAGGCAAAACCTTCGATGTGATCGTACTCGACCCGCCTAAGTTTGCCGATAACAAGGCGCAGTTGAACGGGGCATGCCGTGGTTATAAAGACATCAACATGATTGCATTGCAGTTGTTGAATCCGGGCGGGGTGTTATTGACTTTCTCTTGCTCGGGATTAATGCCTGCGGATCTGTTTCAAAAAATCGTGGCCGATGCGGCGCTGGACGCGAAACGCGAAATCCAGTTTATCGAACGCTTAAGCCAAGCAAGTGATCACCCAATCGGTAGCGCCTTCCCTGAAGGATTCTACTTAAAAGGCTTAGTCGCCAGAGCTTGGTAAGAGCCGCCAGAGCTTGGTAGATAGTCGCTAGAGCTTAAGCCAAGCGCTTAAGCTGCCTGCGATGTGGGTTTAGTTAGAGAATAGGCCTTAGTTAGGGAATAGGAGGCTTAGTCAGAGAATAGATGGCTTAGTCAGATAACATTTAACCCTAAAAAGAACCATAAAAAATGCCAGCCCTTGAATAAAGTGGCTGGCATTTTTATCGCGTATTTTTACCGTGTTTTTTACATCTGCAGCCGTGTGACTGGAATGTAAGTGTTAACGCTTAACTTATTCGGCGGTAAAGGTTTTTACGCCATCAGGGGTGCCGACTAACAACACATCTGCGCCGCGTTTAGCGAACAGACCGTTAGTGACGACACCGACTATCTCATTGATCTGACTTTCCAATTCTTTTGGATTAAGGATCTTAAGATTGTACACATCGAGGATCACGTTACCGTTATCGGTCACTACGCCTTCACGGTACACAGGATCGCCCCCCAGCTTAACTAACTGACGTGCCACATAAGAGCGCGCCATAGGAATGACTTCAACTGGTAGTGGGAATTCACCTAGGATGTCGACTTGCTTAGTGTTATCCACGATACAGATAAACTTTTCAGCCACAGCCGCAACAATTTTCTCGCGAGTTAACGCCGCGCCGCCGCCTTTGATCATATCCATACGGTCGTTGATTTCATCGGCACCGTCCACATAGACAGATAAACGATCAACGCTGTTTAAGTCATAAACGGGAATACCCAGCGCTTTCATTTTCTGAGTTGATGCCTCAGAACTAGAGACTGCGCCTTCGATATCAGCTTTCATGGTCGCCAGTGCATCAATAAAGTGATTCACAGTCGAACCAGTACCAACACCAACAATACTGTCTCTTTCAACGTACTTGAGTGCGGCCCAACCGGCAGCTTTTTTCATTTCATCTTGAGTCATGTTGACATCCTGTAACGGCAAATGAGTAAAAAATTCTGCGCTTAGTATACTCTTTTCCGATAAATAATGTGGCGCAATTCAGCCTTAGGTGTGATCTAGATTGCAGGCTTGTCGACATGAGTCAGTGATCCCAATAACCTAAGTAACAGAAGCAGTTAAGTTAGAAAGCATTTCGCTATACGCCACTAATCTAACTAAGCTACTATGGCAAAAGCAGAATGGTTTATAGATGATTGGTAGAGGGATTTAGCATGGCTGGCGCAAGTTTATTAACCTTACTTGACGATATCGCATCGATTTTGGATGACGTAGCGGTAATGAGTAAAGTGGCGGCAAAGAAAACCGCGGGTGTGCTTGGGGATGATTTAGCCCTCAATGCCCAGCAAGTCACAGGCGTGAGTGCCGAGCGTGAATTACCTGTCGTTTGGGCGGTAGCTAAGGGATCGTTTCGTAATAAATGCATTTTAGTGCCCGCAGCCCTGCTGATCAGCGCCTTTATTCCTTGGGCGGTAACACCGTTATTGATGTTTGGTGGACTGTTTTTGTGTTACGAAGGATTCGAAAAACTGCACCACAGCTATAGCCACAGAAAAGGCCAGCCACACAGCGAAACGCAGGAGGAAAGCGAACTCCCAGACATCAAAGATTTAGCCGCTTACGAGGCTGAAAAGGTCAAAGGCGCGATTCGCACCGACTTTGTGTTATCGGCGGAGATTATCGCGATTACCTTAGGCATAGTGGCGGACAAATCCCTATCGACGCAGTTTTTCACCTTATCCGTTATCGGGATCATCATGACCATAGGTGTGTATGGTTTAGTGGCCGCGATTGTGAAAATGGACGATGCGGGTTTGTACTTGAGTCAGCGTGAAGGCGAGTCGGCCTTAACGCAAATGAACCGTAAACTGGGTTTTGGCTTATTGAGCGCCGCACCTGTACTGATGAAAAGTTTAACCATTATCGGCACTGCGGCCATGTTTATGGTGGGTGGCGGGATTTTAACCCATGGCTTACACATGATTGGCGAGCAAATCCAGCATGCTGAGCAAGCCGTCGCGTCGATGAGTTTTGTCGGACCTATGCTTGCTGTGCTGACGCCAAGTGTGCTCAACGGCCTATTTGGCGTTGTTGCTGGCGCACTCGCACTCGCCGTGATGACAGGGATACAGAAACTGCGTGGCGAGTGAGGTGCGCGCATCGACAATCGAGGATTAACTCAACAAGGAAGGGCGACGATGAAGTTAATGAAATACTGTATCTCCCCGAGTAAGTTGGCTTGGTTACGCAAAGAATTGGGTAAAGATGCCAACGGCTTGATTGCGGCAATGGATGCTGCGGGCACAGCTTATCTCGATAAGCTCAATGCATCGACCGAGGCGTTAGAGGGAGATCCGCTAGAAGGTGAGGCGGCCGAGACTGATACGCCCACCAATGCGAAGGCTCAGACTCAGCGGCAAGCGCAGCGTCATTTGGCGTATTTGTGGTTGCAGCAGCGGATTGCCTTAGCGACTCGTATCGATGATGCTGACATGGCGGCATTAGCGGCCTTTGAATTTCAACAGATCCACATTGAAGTGGTTCAGCCATCGGAGTTCGATGCGGTTGTCACGCGATTACAGGCTGAGCCAGTCCTAGGTTTTGATACTGAAACCCGTGCGAGTTTTGAGCGCGGCGTACAACATCCATTGAGCCTTATCCAAATCGCGACAGCGGACGCTTGTTATCTATTTCAACATGCCATTTTAGGTGAGCAATTCACCCAGTTAAAAACCGTATTAGAAGATGAAAATATACTCAAAGTCGGCGTCGGTTTACGCAGTGATGCGCAGGCCCTCAAGCGGCAATGGGGCATCAATGTCACTTCAAAGTTAGATTTAAACTGGGCACTGGCGCAACTTGGTGCGGAGAAAGAAATGGGGACGCGCCAGTTGGTGGCGACTCTGCTGGGCACTCGTATCGATAAACCGAAAAAAATCACCCTATCGAATTGGCAGCATGTGCCATTATCTGGCGCGCAAATCGATTATGCCGCCGCCGATGCCTTGGCGGCACTCATGTGTTTCAATGCGTTAATCACTCAGCTGACGCCTTTTTATCATGCATCGAGTGCCACAAAAGCCGCGCCGTTAATCCCTTTGAGTCTAGCGGCGCCATTGGCGAAATATTTTAAGGATGTTGCATGAAGCGCAAAACCCAAGATGCTGCAAAGGAAAACATCAGGCCATCACACTCGGATATGAGCTCGCAGGGCACCAGTACCTTAGGTTTGATTTACCGCGTGCTGGGCATGTTGATCCTGTTAGCGATGATCACCCTTGGGGTAAATGCCTGAGCTTAGTGATTTTGTGATCATCAGTGCCAACAGGTAAAAATAAAGGAGAACGCTATGTTAGATGCCATTTGTGAACTCGAAACAGAGGATCATTTAACAGCGAGAACCACTTACAGTGTTTTTAAGTTTCAACAATTATCCGATGACGATATTGAGCGTTTGCGACAATGGTTAATTTGCCCTGCGTGCGGCGGTAAAGCGTATTTTCGTAAAGCTTCAAAGGATGGCAAAGCCGCCTGTTTCGGCTCGCGTTATCACCAAGCCGATTGCATTGAATTTAAACCCTCGGCGCAAAAGTCCCGCGAGGAGCAAGATGCCATCGAAGTGCATCAGCAGCTGGTGGACGCCGATGCGTTAATGATCGATTTTAGTCGCAAGCCCCGCCGCCATTCTCCCGCAAACAAAGCGCCCACCGTGCCATCTGCAAGTAAGACTGCGCCAACGGCTAAGTCATCTGCTATATCTGAGTCCTCTGCTATATCTGAGTCGCCACCAGTACCTGTTGCATCGTTAATGGATGCTCAAGTGCAAGAGTCGAAAACAGACTATCAAGTTAACACTGCGGCGCACACAACCGAGAAACGGGTACCAAGCCAAGGGCTCGAAAAGTTACTGCACAGTTTATTGCGTGGCACAGATCTGGCGAAATCTGATCTCTGGGTATACACAGACACTGAGCGCAAATACCGTTGGCGGGCGAAGAACCTGTTCGTCAACTTTGCCGATGCCGACCCGCTTGATAACAAACCCCACATGTATTGGGGCACAATATCCCATACAGACCCGACCATGAGCTGGCTTAATCCCGCCGACAGTAAAGATATCGGTATTCCTATCGATGGGATAAAACAGCCATTATTAGCGCAATTTGAAATAGAAGATAAACGCGATCTAGAAGGTGCGGGATTGATTTTATTTGGCAAATGTTTTTGGAATAAAGAAAAGACCCGCAAAATTATTCAGCTGTGGAATAACGATTTGCAGCGGATTTTTATCTCGAAGCTGGAAGATTAGCTTTGGGCAGAAACTAGAATTGGGGAGAGAAAAGGGGCTATTCCCGACGTACAAAAACATCACGGCAAAAGTCCCTATCTATTTTATTACTCATAACGCTGATTAAAGCGTTTACTTGCCGCAGCACTTCTTGAATTTTTGACCGCTACCACAAGCGCAAGGCTCGTTACGATTCGGTTTCTTCTCGAACGTTGTGGTCTTAGGCTTATTCAATAAACCTTCTAACTCAAGGATATCTTCAGCAACGTCGGCATTGACTTCGATATTAGCAAACAGTTGGTGCTCGGCAACAATCGCAGCAACTTCGAGTTTACGCGCTTCATCGGCAACAATTAATTGCAGAGGGAAAGCTTCTGTACCCGGTTTAGCAACACGCTTAGTGTTGTAGCCAAAGCTCTCATGCTTAGGTTTAGGCGTTTTACGACCTTTGAAGAAAAATTTGTCTGACATCTTGGTTCCGTCGAGCAGTGTATGAAATTGACGATGCTTATACTATAAAACGCCGATTTTATAAATCTAACTCAGATCTTTTTTCGATAAATGTGTGGCTTTTGCCCTTAAGCGGTCCAAAACTTGTCGAAACAACCATATCTGTCGAATTTACTGCAGTGATTCGACCTAGGACATTAGGGCGGCTAATTCTCTAGATAATGCATTCGTTAAAACATTGTGCCCGATATGCGGTGGCTTTTTAATCTCAGTGGTAATTAATTCAACAGTAATCGTCAGACTTGTTTGAAAAACCTTCAGTTAATGAGTTTTGTCATAAAAAGTACTTTACCTTTGAGAGTGCTTTTAGCATAATGCCCCACGTCAACAGGGGTGTAGTTCCAATTGGTAGAACAGCGGTCTCCAAAACCGATGGTTGCGGGTTCGAGTCCTGCCACCCCTGCCAAATAAAACAACGGCTTGCATAGAAATATGCGAGCCGTTTTATTTTTGTTGGAATAAGTGTTGAAAAAAGATATGCAGTTCATCGCATCTCTATTCACCTTTATTACCGCCTAAAGTGGGTACCACTGGCACTCTTCTGTCGTAAGTGTTTACTTGCGCTAACGTCTTATGACCACTGAATTGTTGTTTCTCTGCCAAAGTTCCTTCAAAGTCACTAATGCCCTTGGCTTTAAGATCATGAAAAGTGAAGTCTGTTGCTAGATGTGGGTATTGCTCCTTCATTTTATTAATCGCACGGCGCCATGAAGAACGAATACCTTCGGATGATAGCTTTCCGCCTCTATCTTTATTAATGACATAAATGCTGGCAACACAAGACTGTAAACTTTTGGCTTCATCGATGATGTTTCTTAACCTATTTGACCAGCCTTTGATTTGGCGCTTGCCGGTTTTACCTTGCTGAATAAATAATCCTTCCTCTGTTACTTGTGACCATTTCAGGTCGATCACATCTCCCTGACGAGCAGCACATAAATAACTTATCTCTATTGCCAGTCGTAGGCGCAGCTCTGCGCAGTCACAAATAGCCTGATATTCCACATCGGTGATATAACGCTCCCTCGCTTTTAACTTAAACTTTTTAATCCCTTTTGCTGGATTGCTTTTGCAGCGGCCGCGTTCATATCCCCAAGCAAATACCACACTGGCAGAGGCTAACTCATGGTTTGCCTGTGTTTTACTGCTTACTCCGCGCTTATCCATATAAGTGCGGATATGGTGTGGCTCAATGGCGTCGGGACGCATTTTGCCAAATACCTTACCAAAGCGTTCAAGCTCCTGTTCTCGATCTTTTTGAGTGCGGGGAGCTAACTCAATAAAGTGAGTGCTTGTTAGGTATTCATTGATCAAACTGCGCATGGTGTAGACGGCATTGAGCTCACCAATTGCGGACTCATAGGCTACCCACACTTCGGCACGGCTCGCATTGATACCACATAGGGTGATCGTTTTAGTGCTACCAGCTTGCTTATAGATATAACTTACATACTGACCACGTACCTTATTGCGGTATACCCTAGGTGGCATCCAGGCATCTTCTGCTTTGCGTTTACGCATTATTACATTGCACCAAAATCAGGTTCATCATTGGCAGCGGCTTTCGCTTTCATGCCATAGGGATTATTAACAAAGTGCCAAGTGACACTGGGTTTGCCGTCCTTTCGAATAAAGAAGTTAATCCCCATTTGCCCAAGCCATTCAATTTGTCCAGAAGCACGTTTATGGCCTGACAGTTCCTCAAGGTCTTGCTCTGTTAGGATTTGTTGCATGATAAGTCCTTTATCTCTTAACGGATGCTCTGTGAATACCTTTGGCAGCGCGAATGGCTACGGCACGATTTGTGGTAAATCCACCTCCGGGTAAGGCCCAACCATCTTTTACGGCAACGATCCAACCAGAGCCTATGATGATGTCCTGGTTATTTGCTTGTTCTGATAACTGCATAGTGTTGTTCTCCTTTATTGTCGGTTAACTGACAAATCTTTATTGATCCAGTCGATCTCTTTTATTCGCTCAACGGTAGCTGCCACACTTTCTAGGCGTTTACGCGCTCGGGAGAAGTTACCGGCGTCGATGCTATTCCTAGCGATCGCCACAGAGTCTTGAAATCCGAATACGTAATAATCTTCTAACGCTTCACAAATTCCCTTCGAGTCGATACGGGTGAGTGAAACCAATAGCTTGAGGCGCTTAGACGATTCACCACCTTGGATTAGGTAATTCATAGCTGTTCTCCGTTATAAACTTCCCAAGAAAACATTGGCCTTTTAGTCTTTGGGTGTACTTTCCCTGTTGGTTTTCTATAACGAATATGCAGCTCTTTATGGGGTTCCTGTGTTTTCGCAAGCTCAATGTATTGTTGGCATAGCGTTGGCGTTGAAAGTGAATGACTGAGTTTTTGTGGTTTCATTTTTTCAAAGTTCGCTAACGTCAATTCTTCAAGTTTTTGTTCGTACTCGGTAGGTGATAGGTCTCGGCGATTAGCACCATAACCAACACTTGTACTGCATTTTTTCCGCGCAAGTTTTTTGGCTACACCCAAGGAAATTCCGTATACATAAAACATATTGTGTCTCCTGTTTCGGCTCTGATGCCGCCATTTAGGCTCTCGTTAAGGCTAAGTGGCTTATGTTTTCAGATGAGACTTTAGTGACTGATGCTTTACCTGAACGGGGATCAACATATAGCGAATACTCATGGCCAAGTTCGCCGCTACGGCCGACAAACTGTTGATGGAATAGCTGAGTTGCATTGTTAAAAAACAGATGTTGTTCTAGATCCTGCAGACGCTGTTGCACGCGTTCGCTCTCCATCGGGTTGCTGTTTGGATGGCGTATAGCGTGTAAGACGACGGCAAAGCGGATTGAGACCAGTAGACGATGTTCCTGGCGTTGTTTGGTGGTGCTTGGTGTATGGGTGAGTATCATTTTCCATCCTCTCAGTATAGGTAATGGAATAATAATAAACATTAAAGGTGTTATTTGTAAACACATTAAATCTATTTAAATGTGTTTTTTATGCAGAAACTAAAAATTAGGCATAAAAAAACCGCCAAAAGGCGGTTTTGATTACAACTTATTTTAAGAATGGATTTCCGACTCAAACAATTTAGACCGAGCAACCAAATTCCTCTGAAGTGTAGCTTCGAGCTCCTTTACATCTCTCCCTGCTTTTAACTCTATATCAATGTCTTCTCTAAGTTGTCTGATGGAACTAGCCAAGGCTTTTTCGGTTCGCATTACTCCAATCGGTTTTATTTCATAGCATACAAGTAGCCAATGAATTAAGTATACCAAAGCGGTTACGACTAAGGGGGCGCTCGTCGCGAGCAACGCCTTTATGTCTGGCGAACAGTTGATAAGTTGGATCGCGGCAATAGCCACCGATGATAAAGATGAAGAAGCGACTGCAGGATGCGCAAGTTTACTTGAGGAGCTTGTTGTTGGTGACTTATTTTCTGCCTTTGCCTCAGTCATGATATTACCCTTCCTGTAGATTTAAGAAGGGCTTCAACCAAAGCCTTATTGTCGTCAATTTTCACCTTAGTGACTTCGACTGTGCCGTCGAGTCTAGTGACTTCAACTGTTAAATACTTAGGCGGAAACAAATATAAAGCCAAGAATTTGCCAATGATTAAGCAAGTCTTAATGAAGAAAGGCATAGATATGACTAGGCCAATCATCATGATTAATTGAGTATAAGCTTCATATTCAGACATTTTTAAGCTGCTGTTCTGCTATTGTCCACGTTGCCTTACCACTTCAAGTAACTCTCTTTTATATGTCGGAGAGGTTCCATGACGATGTGTTTTAATTGTTCTTAAGTTTACAGAAAATAATGCAGTTTTCGAGAATTTCTCGTCTTTTTTGAGGACGCGTTCAATGAAAGCGGCGTCTTTCATAGTGACACTAACTAACGAATCATCAGGTAAACGAATTTGCCAGCCGGAAGTACTTTCAAAGTTTACTTTGGTAAAATAAACCTCAACTCTTTTAGTCTCTTCTGTAACCTCTTCGATAATACTTTGAGAAATGGTTTTAAAATCAGTAGCCTCTTCAATAGTTACATTGTTGACTTCTTGACCCTTTTCATCTTTGAAAACCAGCTTAGCATTACTTTCCCCTTCAAGTGGAGAGTTGATAATGGCATCTAAGCTGTCTCTGATGGTTTTATTAACCACAAGTTCGGCGATCTCTGAAGGTAAATTCAACGTACTATCATCAGAAAATTTCAGCTGTGTCATGCCATTTTTGGCATTTTCAGTCAGTTTTATTTTGCGGGATTTTATCTGTTTCAGTGCTCCTATAACGGTTGTAGCAGCTCCGGCTCCCTTCATAAAACCAATGATGGACATTGGGTTTATCCCATTAGAAGATAGATAAGAAACGAACTCGACAACGAATGAACCTTCGCTGTGAGCCTTGACTTCAAGCCTAAGTTCTGAAGCTTCACCATTAATAATTTTATTAGTATTTTTTAATACCTTAGCCATGTTTATTATGGCGTCTCCGAGTTTTTCGGCGTCAATGGTGTGGTTTGCAGTTCCGTCGGTGTCGTAGGATATCTGGAAAGCATATCGATCATCATTAATCATTGTATTGATTCCTTGTTTTTTTTATTAGCTCAAATATAAAACTTCAATATCATAGGGTTCGGGGAACTGCAATGGCTATGTCAACTAGAATGCCCTACCCGAAAATATCACTACACCGACAATCTCGCAGTTTCCATTAATGGGAATTAATTGCTCTGGCCAATTAGGATTTAACGGTTTTAAAAATTTATGGCTACTTTCAATCACTAGCTGTTTAAAGGTGGCTTCGTTCTGGTCGTTTAATCGTGCGACCACATAGGCACCATGGCGCCATTCAACTTCTGGATCGACAAAGATTAAATCACCATCGCGAAAAGTGGGCTCCATACTAACCCCTTGCACTTTGAGCACAAAGGTATTGGCGCTACAGCTTACAGGACAAGGAAAACGCTCGGCTTCGAGGGCGTGAATTTCTTCTATAGCAGACCAAGCTCCTGCTTTCACCCAACTAATTAATGGGAAGAACCCCTTAATTTCTGGGCCAACAGATATGTTGCTCATTTCTGACGGCGGAACGGCTTCTTTGCCAAACAATAACCAATCTGGTGAACATTTTAACACCCTAGCAATCTCTACTATATTTCGAGGTTGCTTGGTTGTCCCATCTTCAATCTTATGGATTGCATTTTGAGATACACCTATCTCACTAGCCAATTGCGCTTGAGTGATATTTAGTGCTTTTCGACGGCTTCTGATTCGTTCACTAATGGTCATTTATTAAGGTCACAACTTCTAGTTGTTTAAACACCTATTCTCACAACTTTTTCATGTCTTGACAATTCAACTAAAGTTGTTTCAAATACACATTAAATCTATTTAAAGGGGTGTTTATGTTAGCTATTGAAAAAGCAGTTGAGATTATTGGTGGACAAACAGTATTAGCCAACCAGTTAGGGATCAGACAAGGCCATGTGTGGAATTGGCTCCATCGTCATAAACAGGCCCCTGCCAAATATATCCGTTTTATTTCCACAGCTACTCAAGGTGCGGTCAGTGTGGATGAGTTACTGCACGATCACGAAACTAATCACCAGCTCAAGCATACTGCTTAGGGATTAATCTTCATGAAACACAAATCACGGTTGGATTTACTTATGGTGGCGATTCACCGTTGGCTTGAAATGCCTAAGGTGAGCCGTTCGATTATTGCCTCTGAGATTGTTACAGCGGCTAATGAGCTTGGGCTAATAACTTTGTTGGCAAATGAGGGGATAAGTTTTAACTGCACAAGCGACCCGTATAACGATTCGCGGGTTAATGCTCAGAAGATTTTTAGATGGCTTGGGCAGTATCAAGAAACCCATGCCATGCCTGAACGTTTATTCCACGTTGAACAAGCCATTTTGGCGGCTATGCCTCAGCACTTGAAGCTGAACTACCTTAACGCCGTTTACGGCATTGTTGGGGTGACTGTAGTTGCCGACCATGGATTTTCCGGGAATGAGATTAATACCGCGGCGTTAGCTATCACTTTGACCAAAGAAAACTCCGAAGCCCAAATTGCCGTTATTCAACTCGGTAATGCGCCAAGCCGTGATGAGGTTATGGCCGCATATCGTGAGCTAACTGAGTCGAGGGGAACAACCCAAGCGGCTCTTGATTTGCTTGAAAAGCATTATCCATTTGTTGGTAATAAAGCCGGCTTAAAGGCAGTGGAGGGGAAGCATGTTTGATGAGGAATGTTTGATCTGTTGTTTTTATGGTGCAGCAAACTGCAGCGCACATTCACATGATTTGGATAGTCAGTTAAGTGACAAAGATCCGTTAGAGCTTGAAGCTGAAATTACTGCCCTTAAAGCCAAAAAAGCAAAGCTACAAGCAGACGGTGAGGTTGGGATAAAGCGTGAAGTTCTATTGGCGCGGTCTAATTGCGATTCACTTAAGTCCGAAAAAATGAAGAAAGCCTGCCGAATGTTTGGCGACAGAGTGCAGGCTTAATACCCATCTAAAAGGCAATAGCATGATAGATAAGCAAATGAGTTTAGTCAATTTGACTAATTTGAGGGAAAGAACGGGGGCTTACGTATGAGTATGGAGCTAATGGTGCTGGCGATGAAGGTGAAAGTCGGCAACCCCCTACGCAAGCTGGTCCTAATCAAGCTCGCTGACAATGCGAGTGATAGTGGCGAGTGTTGGCCGAGCTATCAATACATTGCTGAGCAGTGCGAGATTGGCAACAGTACGGTGCGTAAACACATTAAAGATCTTGCTGATGATGGTCTGTTGACGATTAAGGCCAGAAAAGGTCCAAAAGGCAATGACTCAAATGTGTATAAATTGCACCTGCGGGAAGGTGAGCGCAAACCGTCTAAGCACGAGCCTTTGCAACAGAGTGAAAATCCGTCTTTAACACCAAAACAGGCCGCAAAGGCTGATAATTCAAGGGTGCTACCAGATAGCATAGGGGGATGCCAGCAGATAGCAGACCCTATGTCACCAGATAGCATAGGGGTATGCCAGCAGGTAGCAGACCCTATGCCACCAGATAGCACCGAATCAGTCATTAAACCAGTAATTAAAAGCTCTAAAAAAACTATACAAAAAAATGCGCTGGATTTTTCTGCTTGGCCAGCCATGCCGAGTGAACAGACATTGGCTGATTGGCAGGCTATGCGAAAACGACAAAGGGCTGATGTTAGCCAAACGGTGATTAATCGTTTAGCGCCACAGTTGCACTTAGCCGTTGGTGCCGGTTTTAGCGTCGATGATTGCTTGGCCGAATGTGTTACTCGAAATTGGCGTGGATTTAATGCTGTGTGGTTAGGGAATGCGGGCGTAAGCCCTAATCATATTCCGACTGCTTCAGAGGATTGGACTCGCCATGTATTTGACCCGGAGGACCCTTTGGTATGAGCGCACAAAGCATACAAACCTTAATGCATTCACGGCCGATTGTTGGGAATGGCGGGCAGGGTAATAGGGCTGAACCGACTACTGCAGATCGGGCCATTGTGGATAGTATTTTCGTCAAACTAAGAATTTTATTTCCTGTTGGTGCGCCTCGCCAGGATGAAGAAGGAATACATAAATCTGAATGGCTTAAGACACTAGCAGTGCAGGGGATTCGTAGTCGTGAACAAGTTCAGCATGGTTTAAATAGGGCGCGGCGAGAGGTAGGCGACCGTAAGTTTTGGCCTACTCCAAGGCAATTTTGTGCCTGGTGTATGCCATCTGCAAATGATGCCGGATTGCCAGAGTTGGAAGCTGCCTATCGCGAAGCGTTAAAGCATTACCATCGTCCCGATAGGCACCGCTGGAGCCATGATATTGTGCGTTTGGCTGTACGCGAGACTGGAAGTTGGTTATTTGCTCAAGGGGCTGAAAAAGAGGTTTTTGAGGTGTTTAGCCATAATTACACACAATTAGTGAGGCGGTATGTGGCCGGTGAGGATTTTGATTTTGAGTTACCGAAAGCTTTACCTGCAGAAGTGACTGTTCCAACCGCTCCCTCTAAGGCGAGGCAGATACTGGCTGAGTTAAGGGCTAAGCATGGTTTGGGTGGGGGGGATTGATGCCAAAATCGGTTAAGCCTTTCGTGGGAGTGCAGTTTGGCAAGGCTAACACAACAACAATCAAACGCTGGTTAGTGGAGTCTGATGCGCGTGAATTTAGGGATTGGCAGTATCCCAATGTGAAGTTTAGGGCGAATAAAAATAGGACTAAAGCGAGCGTGTTCTTGGTGTTACATGAGGGCGGGAAAAGCCTTTGGAAGAAGCAAGGCCACTATCCTGCTATGTGTTTGAAGACGTTTTTTAATGGCTTACCACAATTACTGGCCAAACGTGCGATTGGTGAGATTAGCAATAGTAGTGAATTGCTAACGCTTGAAGATCTGTTGCTTTGGTATGCAGATCATGTTTCGACCAATACAACCTTAAGTAAAAGTTGGCGTGATAACTGTGTCTCAATGATCCATAAGCAGCTCCTACCAAAAGTCGGGCACCAAAAAATCACTGAGTTTGATTTTATCTGTATCGACTCTTTACTGGTAAAAGCGATGCTTTCTGCTGAGTATGCTCCCCATTATATCCGCCTATGTGTAAACGTTTTAAAAAGAGCCTTTTCGGCGGCATGCGATTTACGTTTATTAGCGGTTAACCCGCTAGCTGGATACAGAGTGCAGTTTAGCTTGAAGTTGGGCCCAGGGTTAGAAACAACGCTCACAGAGACGGATTTAACCGAACTGTTTGCTGCATTACAGGGGGCAAGTCGTCCTACCAATATACTGTTTTTACTTATGCTGATGTTTGGAACACGGATTAATGAAACCCGGTTAAGCCGTTGGGAGCACTTTGCTGGTGATTATTGGATTATCCCTGCAGTAAATGCCAAAACTCGCCAAGAGCACCGATTGCCATTAACCCCAGCTGCAAAGTCATTATTACTGGGCTATCGCCAATGGCAGTTAAAGCACATAGGTAAGCGAGCTTACTTATTTTGTGGTGATAGTGGGGTGATCTCCAAAAGAGCTGCGCAATACTGGAGCGAGCAAATCCGCTTTAAAGGGTTTACTAGCCATGCGCTTCGTAAACTCTGTCGAACCATTATTGCCGATATGGGCGTAGACACTATGGTTGGCGAGCGCATTTTAAATCATGCCTTACCGATATTACTGCGTACTTACGTGCATAGCACCTTAGATAAAGGTGTTTTGGCGGCGCTTGAGGCTTATCACCAACACTTGGTTAAGCGCGGATTTGTGGGGGCTGTATGACTCGTGGATTTGAGATTTTAAAAACGGGTCGCCGTATTCGTGGTTTGACCCAAGCTGAAGTTGCTGAAACCTATGGCGTTAACTCAAAGACTTATCAGCGTTGGGAACGTGGACAAACGCCAGTTTCCTATGATGATTTAACGGCGATTTGCGACCAGGTGTTTCGTATTCCATTGAGTGAAATCCAAAGGGCGGCGGTTTATGCAAGATGATGTAAGAGAAAGGATTACCATTAAACAGCTGCGCAAAGAGCTGACTCAGTGGGGGCGTTATTGGTCGAACAAGGAGTATGGGCAAGGGCACGCCAGCCGCAGCGCCTGCGATAAGTTGGGTGAAGTCCGTTGCTTTGGTTCGGTTATCAGTGAAGCCACAGTTCCTGCCAATATTGCCAACTATGATCGACAAATTACCCGGTTAAGTCATGATTGCCGCCGCGCCTTGCGTGTCCACTATATCTGCAAACGCAACTGGGCTTTGGTTGAATTTGACTCTGAGAAGTCATATCTATACTGGTTGAAAAGAGCTGAAAGGCAGCTTCTTTAAATTGCTAAAGCAATTAGTTAGAGATAATCTAACATTAGAGCTTTAGGGATAGGATGCAAAAGGTACTTGCTTTTATTGTTGACAGTACCGTCATTAAATCCTAGTATACATTTATCGGCTCGGCACAGTGCACGTTCAAATTTTTAGCGAACGTCCACAGTCCCGAGCCTTTTATTTTGTGAAAAAAATGAATAAAAAAGTGGCTTTTTTTGTTGATGGCGGGTACTTCATGTCCCGTGTCAAATTTTACTATAGAAAATACTATTCCACATCAGGAGTCGAGCTTACTCCGAAGCATGTCGTTGAACTCCTATACTCTTTGATTAGAAATCATCAAGAAAATATTCATCGTGATGAACTATATCGTATTTATTACTACGATGCTCCGCCATACAGTGAGCAGATGCGAGAACCTGTACCTAGAGAACCTGGGCAAGGACTTTCAACTAAGTCTTTTAAAAATTCACCTAATACCATTTTCCAACTTGAATTGCACGATCTCCTAAAAAATCGTCGAAAGTTGGCGCTAAGAATGGGAAAGTTATCCAATGCAAAGGACTGGATCTTAAAGCAAGACATACAGAAGCAGCTATTGTCAGGTAAAATTCAAGTTGCGGATCTCAAACCAGATCATTTTAAATTGGATGTGAAGCAAAAAGGCGTTGATACCCGTATAGGTATCGACATTGCAACATTAACATTGAGTAAGTTCGCAGATGCTATTGTATTGTTCGCAAGTGATGCTGACTTTGTTCCAGCAGCTAAGCTAGCTAGAACTCATGGTGTTGATGTAATGTTAGACCCATTGTACGGTAATGTAGACCAAGAGCTGAATTTGCATGTAGATGGCAAAAAGTCTTTCGATATAGTTTCTGTTCTTTCACGAATCATGGGGGTTATTCCAAATCCTAGGCCTGCATGGTGGGTTGAACGATAGGATATATATTAAACGGAATTAGTGAATATGTTTATTTTAGATATGTCTGTACTTAGAGTCGGGGATATTTTACTTACAAGAGAAAAGAAGTTTATTAGTAAAGGGGTTCGCTTATTTTCTCAAGGTGATTATTCTCATGCAATGCTGTATGTAGCTAGAGCAAGTTATATTCATTCTGACCGAGCTGGAGTTCATTCAGGAAATATTCAAAGGAAACTCTTTGATAGGGCTGATGATGTAAAAGTCGTTAGGGTTAATGATGAAAAATACATTAGATTAGCTTGTGATTATGCAAGAAATAAAATAGGCACTGAATACAGTATTAAAGATGCCATAAAATCTGTTTTGCCTAAAGAAAATGTGACTCCGAGCGATAAGCAATTTTGCTCAAGGTTAGTTGCTGAATCATATCAGTATTCAGGCTTGTATCTAGTTGATAACCCTCACTTCTGTACACCGTCAGAATTAGGTGACTCACAATATGTTAAAGAGGTTCTTGGGTGTGTTAGAGAGGCAAGTGAGGCTGAAGTACTATTTGCGAAAAGTCAGACAGAATTGAATACTCAAACTTCAGCAACTAATCTGATACTTAGTGAGGCTCGAAGAATTATAGGGAAGAATATACAAAATTTTCAGGATTTAAATGAGGCTTTACTTTTAGATGACTCATTTGATTCTGAAATATATGAAGTAGCTATGAAAAGTGGCTATTATGATTTATTGCCAAAGGATATGATTAAAAATCCTTGGCGATATGATGGCGAAAAGTTTATTGCGCGACCAATTCCTAAAAATGTACTTATTACTAATGCTCTTGATGAAATTGAAGCAACTAAAGAGCTGCATTCTCGATATTTTAGAATGTATCAATATTATACGGTTTTGTGTTCAAAATCTGGGTTGAAGTATTTTATGAGAGAGCGGCAACTATATTCTGACTTACTAAGTGCAACAGATTTAAATAGGAAGTCTGCTGAGTATGCTTTAAAGGCTCTTCAATGTTAATGTCTTTGGTTATATATTTTTCCCTATAAAAATTAACTTTCCTATTATATTCATTGCATCTCCTTTATTCTTCGGTGCAATGAATTCTTTTTCATTATCAGTAAAAAGCCCCAGCTCAGAGTTTACAGGCTCTTGCACAGTATCAAAAATAGCGATCTGTTGAGTACCATCTGCATTTTTTAGTGTTCGTGTTATTAGTGCCATATTTATGCCTTTCTTTACGTTTCTTGATAAACCTATGAGAACACGCCTTTCCAATCGCGCAAGAAAACAGCTATAACACAAAGCGCAAATTCAGAATATTTCTCTTTAATTACAAACAGTTTCTCTTTAGTTGTATGTTTTTTCTAGCCGTTTTTTCATACGTGCATTTATTCGTTAAATGTACTAATGTACGACTTATTGTTGTTACTACGAATTAAAAGACGTATGGCTAGAAAGACTTTCTTAATTAGTCCTGAACAAGTTAAATCCCTACGCTTAAAAGTCGGGCTGACTCAAAAGCAAGCTGCAGAACTGATCCATGTTTCACTTCGACAGTGGCAGAAATTTGAAGAGTCTGAATCTTCTGGTACCCATGTACGAATCGCTGATGCTACTTTGGAATTGTTCTGTTTGAAGACTGGCTTAACGTTTCCACCAAACTTTAGCGGTGGCTATCACCATGGGAAAGTGATTAGTTTTGCCGGTGGTGCAGGAGGTATGGGGCGATCTTCACTTACTCGAGATATGGCGATTCTTCTTGCTAATGATGGTTATGATGTGTTGCTAGTTGTTAGTAAAAAATACAGCCAGTTGATACATGGTCAAACTTTTGCGGCCTATACTAACCAGCCATTTCCGAAGATTCTTTTTGAAGAAGACATTTGTTGGACTGGTCGAGACTTTGTAAAAGCAACATTTACAGAGATACAAAAGCATTATGATTTTATCTTTTTTGACCTTGAGACTGGTGTCCGTCATTTAGTTGCTGACCATTTCCCTATCGACCTTATTGTTACACCTGGTCGTCCTTTTGACCGCTTTCACACCTCAATCGAAAATAGCAGGGCATTCCTTATGCGCAGGAATGAAGTGGAGTTTGCTAAACCTAGCACTAAATTAGCTTTCTTGTTAATCGATGTAAAAATGGACTATGCATTTAGGTTTTCAAGTTATGTTGATGAGTCTTTTAAAGACGAATTAATAGACGAGATCATGTTCTACCCCAAGAGCTATCAAAAATCGTGCTCGAAAGATCTAAAGCTCCTTTATGAATTGGAGAGGGAGGGAGTCTATGTTTTTGATGCTTATACTACGTCTACCTACGATTATCACAGCGACATAACCAAAGAAAAGCATAAGGGAGATGATGCTGTGATGCATTATCTTGATAACCCAAACACTATTGCAGCTCATGATTTACGTGCTGTTAAAAAGGAAATGCTAAGACTACTTGGCGTTAAATAAAATGGGGTCGTTATGACTGAGATAATCCTGAGATCATCTTATTTTCTTAGTCAGCACTAAGTCCTGTAACACCAAGCTCTGCAGCTAAGTTGTTGCATCAGCCTCAGAGAAGGATGCAATGGTTTAGTCAATTTGGGATGAGTTTGGTGAATCGGTAAGTTAAAAATGTCAGTTAAGCGACAAAATTTGAGCCTGAGCCAAGGAAAAAAAGGTGTTTTCTGTGGCAAAAGACTTAAAAAGGGACATTTTTAGGGCTATTTGAAACGCCGAAAAACTGTACATTACAACTATGCTCACCAAAGCAATACCCTGAGAACTTCACCTGTTGCCCTATTCATTTGGATAGGGCATTTTTTTGGCCTAAAGCTTATGAATGTATTAATAAAAGCCAGCGAATGGAAAGGGCGTTTAATTGCCTACGGTGGCGGTAGTGGTATCAGTATTTTTTCTAGTGAAGTGGCGGCTAAGGCACAGGAAGCCGCAGATATGGCAGTACAAATTCCTACCTCAGCTTTTACTATTTCCACGTTAGTTTCAGTTGGTGGCTTGTTAGTTGTGGCAGGCCGATTAGTGTTTGATATTTGGAAATATTTAGACGAGCGTCAGCAGGCTAAGAAGCCCAAATAAAACAGTCAACTCATTCCATAAGCCCTGAATATTCAGGGCTTTTTTGTTTCTGGAGGATTGCTATGACCGTGTATTACGGCCTCGTTAATAAGCAGCAAGTAATGGTGTTTGCTCAAGCGGTTTGTGGGGTGTTAGGCGGTGGTGATAAGGCCGTTGATTTATTGATTGAGACTGCAGCAGCCGAAACGCTATTGGGCTCTTATCGTGACTTAACCACTTATGCCGCTGGAACAGGTGTAACACAGGTAGATGAAGGCACGTTTGATTGGTTAAAGAGTAAATACAAAAAACATCGACTGGCTGATGCGCTTTATCAGGCATTTGGCATCTATCTGGGCAAGGTTAGCTATGTCGAGCTAGAAACCTCGCCATTACTGAGTTTTATCTTTTGTCGCTTACGTTATTTCGCTGTGCAGAGTCCGATACCTGAGACTCGTGAAGGGCGAGCGCTGTACTGGAAGCGGCATTACAACACATCGGCAGGCAAGGGCACACCAGAGGAGTACTTGGTGCGGTGTGAGCTTGCAGGTGTTAATGCGTTACTTCCATAGGAGATTGATTATGCAAAAACTATTTTCAAATACGAAATTAGCCACGGTTTTCGGGTTGATGCTTGCTTTAGTGTTAATGCCATTTGCGGCATTGGCAGCATCGCCAGAACTAATTCCACCTATTGAGGCATTGCCGGGATGGGCAGGAGTGATGATTGCTGTGCTTTATGGTGTTGCTCATGCTGTTGCATTACTGCCAACGTCTATTACCTCTCGTTTACCTAATGCATTGAAAGCAATACTGAATTTTGTTGCTGCTAATTACGGTGCAGCAAAGAATGAGAATAAGCAGTGAATTGGCTGAAGTTGTTCGTTTTACTGCTTGAGTGGGGCGTGCAACTAAAAAGGCGTGATGATGAAACAAAGCGTGAAGAACGGTTGCTACTGGCTAAGACCAATCCTGGTGATTATTTGCGTCAGTTTGGGCGGGTGCAGCATGTTACCGCCCCCCAAAACCCCATGCGTGGCAACAGTTCCAGTGCTAACGAATGTGATCGAGAGTGATGAAGTTTTTATTGTTTCTCAATCAGACATGGCTCAGCTCACGCTTTACATTGAACAATTACGCCAATGCGTTGCAGTCAACTCTATGTAATCTTCTGATATGAAAGAAAAAAGGTACTCCCAGGAAAGGAGTTAACCAACGGGGCATAGACTCGCGGAGTCTGCCTCGTTTCATATTTTCAAACTGAGTCCTTTCTCCTTTCTGGTTTGAGAAAGGACTTTTGATAAAAGATTTTTGAAATCAGATCGTTGTTTTAAATATGAAGAAAGGACTTTGGAGCAAAAGAAAGGACTTTTGTTTTATTTTTACTCAATTTAAGAAGTCCTTTCTTTTGGTGCGTTATGGCATATGTAAATCGTAATGAATTTGCTGACATTTTGGGTAAGTCACCCAAATGGGTTGCTAACCAAATTGACTCGGGGTTACCCGTTGAAGGAGGTGGGAGTAGAGGTAAGGCGTTAGTGATAAATACTGAGCTAGCGATCAATTGGTTGATCGAGCGTGAAGTAAAACGACAGGTTGGTGAGCTTCAAGGTCCCAACGGTGCTCCTGTAGAAGGCACCAAAGATGGTGAAGAGTTGCTTTTAACCATGGCTAAACGGCGTAAGGCCGATGTAGATGCCGCGAAAGCCGAGCAATCTGTGATTGATTTGGAAGATGTTGGGCAATTTTTATATGCAATTTCCGCACTCTATGGCAGTGAACTCAACAGCTTGGGAGCGCGTTTAGCTTCAGAGGTCGCACAAATACATGAACCAGCCATGTGCAAGCATCGAATCGACAGTGAATGCCGCCGTGTCCGCGCTGCCACAGCTGAACGCCTCCGTGGATTTGTTGCTGAATACCGTGCTCAACAGCGCAGTGATCGTGGATGCGAAGCCTCTGAGGAATGCGGCGACTTGGGCGACTGAGAATCGGATCATGCCACCCGGCTCTCCGATACCTGGGCCCTTTGATACCTCGACAACGCCTTACATGCTTCCTGTTTGTGAAGCATTTGCTTGTCCGCAGTTTAATCGCGTGACCTTTGTGATGGGAACGCAAATGGGTAAATCTGCAACGATGCAGAATGTCATTGGTTGGAAGCTTGACGATGATCCTGCACCAATCATTTATGTCGGCCCTACAGAATCTAATATTAACAACGTCGTCGAACCGAAAATCATTGAAATGTTCCAAGAGGCCAAAACCTTATGGATGAAGTTTGACAAGAAAAGTACCAAACATAAGAAACGTGTCGCGGGCGCATCGCTGCGTTTTGCATGGGCAGGTTCGGCCACAGAACTGGCATCTGATTCAGCGGTTATCACGCTCGTTGATGAATTGGATAGACCCGATGAGAACGCCACTGGTGAAGGGGATTTAGCTGAAATCGCCGAAGCGCGTGGTGATGCGTATACCGATTCTAAGCTTGGACTCACCAGCACGCCAACACACGGTATTGTGAGGGCATCGCCACATCCTGATACAGGCTTAGTTCATTGGGCGCTTTCTGATAAGGGGAAAGTTTCAAGCCCCATTTGGCGGCAATGGGAAAAGGGAACTCGCCACGAATGGGCAGTACCTTGTCCCGACTGTCATGAATACTTTATGCCTAGAAGTGAGCTTCTATGGTGGCCAGGCATCGGGACTGAGGATGAGTGTACACCCGCTCAAGCAGTGAAAGCGGCGAGATTAATTTGCCCTCATTGTGGGAGCCAGATTGAAGATCGTCACCGTAAAGAAATGAACCGTCTCGGGGTGGCAATTGCTCCTGGTCAGGCTGCTACGCTTGCCGATGGGCATGTGCTTATCACTCAGAATGGCTATGAGCATGTCATTCCCTATGCGGGTTTTTTGAATACCGCCGATGAAAACAACCATTTCAGTCTTTGGGTCAGTGGTTTGTGTAGCTTTTCTGGCAAGAAAAGTTATGGCTTTCTTGCTCGTAAATTGTTGGAAGCACAAAAGAGTGGTAACCCCAATGCATTACTGACTGTCTATAACACTGGTTTTGGTGAGATATACGCCATAGCCGGCGAGGCGCCAGAGTGGGAAGAGGTTTATGCGCTGCGTTCGTCCTACGCATCCGGCCAGATACCGGAAGGTTTTGACCAACTCATTTGCACGGTAGACGTGCAGAAAAACAGGCTGTACTACGTGCTACGCGCTTGGCGCCCAGGCATGTCTAGCCGCCTGATTGAGTGGGGCGAGATTTGGGGAGACACAGATAAGCCAGAGGTCTGGAATGAGCTGTCCGAGTTTCTAGAGCAGGAATGGGATGGCAAGCAAATCCAACTGATGGGTGTCGATGCTGGCTTCAGAACTGATGAAGTGTTGGCGTTCGTGCGCCGGCACAAGGGCCGAACTCGCGCCCTTATGGGGTTTGAGCGTTTGCCTAAACCGTTTCGTTTAGTTCGTCTTGAAGTAGACAAAAAGGGTAAGACTCGCCTGCACGGTGATAAACGATGGGACTTTGATACTACGCTGGCCAAAGCCTGGGTACATAGCCGAGTGCGATGGCCCAAGGGCAAGGAAGGCGATTGGTTGATCCCCTCAGATATTACCGAGGAATACTGCCGCCATATTGTTGCCGAAGAATTTAACGAAGAAACAGGAAAGTGGAATCAGACCGCCAAGCGGAACGATTACCTGGACTGTGAGGGGATGCAATACATGTGCGCCCGTATGCTGAGAATTGACCGCAAGAAGTCGTCTGCTTCACCAGATGAACCCGATGGCTCCGAGCATGAAGATGCCGAGCCAGATGAAGAAACTCCACCAAAAGCCACCAGAAAGCCAGTCAAGCGCAAACGGTCCAGCCGTAAACGCACCGGCGGCGGAGGCTTTGTCAGCCGGTATAGATAATGAATGAACCTAAGAAAATAAGCGCCGGTACCTCAGTTAGCTGGTCATTTGGTCACGAGTTAGCGGATGGCCAGTGGCAGTTTAACTATGCCCTGCGCGGCCAAGGTGCCATTGACATAGACACAACCGCTGCAGACGGACTGGTGACAGTCTCCAAGTTAGCCGATGTGACAGCAGCCTGGATTCCTGGGCTGTATGACTGGCGCCTGTATGCCAGTAATGGCGCTGACCGGCAGTTAATAGCGTCTGGCCAGATGGAGATTGAGGCCGATTTTGCCAGCTTGACCGCTGGGCACGATCCCCGCAGTCACGCCAAGCGAATGCTGGATGCGATTAATACGGTGCTCGAGGGCCGGATTCTTTCCGATCATGAGAGTTACACCATTGACGACCGCCGCCTAGACCGCATTCCCATTCTGGAATTGCATAAGCTGCGTCGGGTTTACATTCAAAAAGTCAGAAGCGAGAAGGGTAAAGGCTTCCGGCTTAAACGAGTGTTGACGAGGTTGCCAGCATGACAGAAGCCAAACAAGAAACCGATGGCCGCAAGACGCGCCGCAGCCAGCCAGGCAGCAAACGCTTCGCGCTGGCAAAGCAAGGGCTGACAGGACCACGACTTGGTGGCATGTCACTGAGCATTAACGAGGAACTGCGCCGAGACTTGTCCGTGATAAAGGCTCAGTCTCGCCGCGCCGGTAACGATGACGGTTACGTGGTCAAGTTCCTGTCTATGTGTGAAACCCACATAGTCGGCCCAGAAGGATTCGCTTTCCAGAGTAAGGCCAAGTCTTTTGGTGGTCAGTCAGATGACAAGGCCGCCAATGATTTGATTGAGGAACACTTTGCTAACTGGGGGAAGAAAGGCGCTTGTGATGTGACTGGCCGTTATAGCTGGCAAGACATTCAGACGCTGTTTATTCGTACAGTTGCCGAGGATGGTGAAATCCTGGTGCGCTTTGTTGAGGGGTTCCCTAATCAGTACGGCTTTGCGCTGCAACTGCTCGATTCAGCCCACTTAGACATTAACTATAACCGTGAACTTAAAGATGGCCTGCGTATTCGCATGGGGGTGGAATTAGATGGATGGGACCGCCCAGTGGCGTACCACATTCTCACTCACCACCCTGGAGATAGGGTTTATTTTTACGGCAACACCCGTTATGAACGCATCCCGGCCAGTGAAATGTTACTGGCCTTTTTGCCTTTCAGGGTAGGTCAATGTCGTGGCGTTCCATGGGCACATGCTGCGCTGTTGGAAATGCACCACTTGCATGGCTACCGCGAAGCGGAGCTGACCGGTGCAAGGGTTGCAGCATCCAAGATGTTGGCATACGAGCCAGACTCTGACGTTGAGCCAGAGGATGAAGACGATGAGCCCGATTTTGTTGAAGAGGTCGAACCCGGCATGGCCGTGGTTGTTCCCTATGGTTACACCCTAAAAGAGCTGAACTTCAATCAGTCAGGCAGCAACTTTGCGGCCTACATGAAAGAAGGTAAGCGCGGCGCTGCCAGTGGTCTGGATGTCAGTTACAACACCTTAGGTAATGATGGTGAGGGAATTAGCTTCTCTAGCCTACGTCAGTTCGTGTTGGAAGACAGGGACGGCTGGAAGAAGAAACAGCGCTGGATGCGTCAAGAACTGTGTGACTTGGTTAAATCCAAATGGCTGCGAATGTCACTGCTCAGCAATGCCATCCCTGGCTTGCGGTTTAGCGAACTTAAACGGCTGGATAATCACAGATTCCAGGGCCGCAGATGGGATTGGGTTGACCCGCTCAAAGATGAGAAGGCCAACACTGAGGCCATCAACAACATGACCAAATCCCCACTGCAGATCATTCGTGAACGGGGGGAGGACCCTGAGACAGTGATCAACGAGTTGCTGGAGTTTGAAAACATGGTGGCACAGGTACGCAAGCAGCGAGCCGTAACCACTCAACAACAAGGAAACCAGAATGGCAAAGAAGAAGAGCAAGACTCTTAAGCTTGGCCGCCAGTTTCGCACCCTCACCTTTGTCCGTGAATCCATTAATGAAGAAAACCGCACCGTTGAATTGAGTTTCTCAAGCGAGGAACCCGTTGAACGGTGGTTCGGCATGGAAATTCTCGGGCATGCGCCTGGTGAGTGTGATTTGTCGAGACTGAATAATAGCGGCGCGTTCCTGATGGATCACAACACTCGTGACCAACGTGGAGCGATTGAAAGCGCAGTTATCGACAAAAAGAAAGGTAGAGCCATTATTCGCCTTTCCAGTAGCGAGCGCGGCGAAGAGCTATGGCAAGACCTCAAAGATGGTATTCGACCGCATATCAGCGTTGGGTACCGTATTTTGGAGATCATCCACGTTAAGCGAGATGAGAACGGGGTTGATTGGTATCGGGCAACCAAATGGCAGCCCTATGAAATTTCATCTGTATCTGTGCCAGCTGACACTTCAGTGGGGTTAGGCCGAAGTGATGATAACGACGACACAACTGATTTTAACATTGAACTAAGAGAGTTAGGTATGGACGAAGACGAAATCCTAGAGCAGCAACTAGAAGAACAAAACCGTGATAAAAAGCCTGTTGGTAAGCCACGACAGAAGGCTCCAGCTGTAGCCGTAGACGAAGAAGCCGTTCGCAAGCAAGAAACTGAACGCTGCCAAGAAATTATGGCTATGGGTTCACAATTTGGCATGGGCCGCGAAGCCCAAGCAGCCGTGGCCAATGGCGACCCAGTTGATAAATTCCGTCAATTGGTCCTTGACGGTGTGCGTGATAAGAAAGTTAAACCTACAGGTACAGAAATGAACCTGGGGTTAGACGCTAAAGACGTTCGCCGTTATAGCCTGATCAATGCGGTTCGCGCCAGTATCACCGGTAATTGGAAAACAGCTGGTTTTGAGCGTGAAATCTCTGTCGCCCTGGCAGATAAAATGGGCAAAGATGCTCGCGGCTTCTACGTAAACTATGAAGTATTGGCGCAACTGGGCCGTGCTGCTCAGTCTACTGGTGCAGGTATGGGTGGCGAGTTGGTCGCAACTGACTTATGGAGCAGCCAGTTTATCGATCTGCTGCGCCCTAACTCAATCGCAGCCGGCTTAGGTGTGCGTTTTGCGACTGGCCTGGTCGGTAACGTCGATATCCCAAAAATGACCAGCGGCGCGTCTTTCTACTGGATTGATGAAGACGAAGACGGTACTGAGTCAAATGTGGGTCTGGGCATCATTAAGATGTCACCGAAGACCATTGCCGGTGCTGTGCCAATTACACGCCGTCTGATGCAGCAATCCACGCCAGATATTGATTTACTGGTGCGTGATGAAATGCTGCGCGGTATCGGTCTGGGTATTGATAAGGCGGTGTTCCTCGGAACTGGCCTCAATAACCAGCCGCTGGGTATCAAAAACCAGACGGGTGTGCATGCTATCCCAATCCCTGCAGGCGGTTGGGACTGGAAGACCATTGTGGCGTTTGAAACCGCCGTGGCCGAGTCTAACGCACTGGCGGCTAATATGGCTTACGCCATGCGCCCATCGCTGCGTGGCATCCTAAAAACCACAGAAAAGGCGGCTGGAACGGCTAAGTACCTGTGGGATGGCGACCAGGTTAACGGTTATCCAGGTGTGGTATCTACCCAGCTTGAAACTGATGCCATGTTGCACGGCGATTTTAGCCAGGCACTGGTCGGTATGTGGGGTGCTCTTGACCTGACCGTTGATAAGTCAACGAAGGCTGCTAGCGGTGGTACTGTGCTACGCGTGTTCCAGGATGCAGACGTTGCTATTCGCCATGGTGCTGCCTTTGCCTACGGCAAGAAAGTGTAATAACCCTTAAGTTACGGCGCCCATGAGGCGCCTTTTTTATATCTGGAGTGAACTCATGAAAGTTCAAATTATTTCTGGCGTGATGATCCGTGGTACCGCTGTCTTTCCAAAGACCGGCGAAGGTAAGAGCGTGGTTGATTCTGTCGTAGAAGTCACAAAAGCAGAAGCGCGTGATTTAGTACGTGCCGGTCAGGCAAAAGTGGTTAAGGACTCAACCAAGGTCACTGTTGAAATCAAAGACCCAGAAGGCGAAGCCGATGCGCTTGATGATTTCTTCGGTGATGAAGAAGAGACTGAAGAGTGATAGGCGCTAATGACTTTGGGGTGTTCTTTAACCCCAAAGACTTCGGTACGCCAGCCATCCTGCATCTATCAAGCGGAAATAAGCCTGTTGTGGGGATTTACAAAAATCCACAGCAGACGGCCAAGCTGAAAGGGGGCGGTTTTGTTGAGGGGAATAACGCTTCCCTACTGCTGCCCGATAGTGATGCTGCAGGGCTTAATATTCGGGATTGTGTGACCGTGGCCGGCAGCGAATGGCAACTGGTGAAACAACCCGTTCCAGAAGGTTCAGGTCTGACCCGGGTTTATCTTGGAGTCAAAGATGCAAAGCAATCAACAAAGCCTGCTATTCGATATTGATCCAAGTGAGCTTGAGTCTGTTCAGTTGATGTTGGGCGGCACTGAAAAGGAGCTTTTGGCCGCCTATAACCGCGCTATTGCTAGAACGTCGGTCACCATGAAGTCACAAGGTTCAAAATTAATGCGTGACGGCATGGATGCCAAGGGGCTCAAGGAAGTGCGCAAGCGTATGCAGGCACACAAGTATTCATTTCGTGTTGGTCAAACTGATAGCGCCAAGCTGGACGAACTTAAGCTGTGGTTTGGTCTTAACGATATGTCTATTGGCCGTTTAAAAGGCCGATTGTCTCGACTAGGTAGCAAGCGTTCTCCAGCCGGCGCGGCTTTTACATCAAAGACCCTTGGCCAGCAAAAATACGAAGACGGCTTTCTTGGTCGAGTTCGCGGTAAACGCTCTATCTTTGCGCGTAAAGGGGCGGCCAGATTCCCTATTCGGGAGAAGAAAGTGGCGGTTTCAGACCAGCTGCATACCAAATTGGAAGACGATATTTTCTCTGGGTTACCAGAGGTGTTTATGCAGCACTTCACCACGGATATGAAAGGCCGGGTGGCTGGTCGTAGTTCAATCGCTAGTCGTCAACAGAAATGGAATAAATACGCATGAGCAAAGGCATACACCTAACGGAATATCACGAGGCGGTGCGCCTTTGGCTCAAATCTAAGGCGCCATGGCTTAAGGACGTCGAGTATTACCCTGAGATTACGGACACCATAGAAACGCCTTGTGCGTTTATCTCAGTAATGGGATGGGAGCCGGTTGGAGAACAACCGGGTAATGGCCAGTTGGCGGTCAATTTGCACTGTGAAGTGTTGGCCGTTATGGGAGTAAAAGAAAGCACTTATCAGCTTGATGCCCGTAATGCGGCCATGTTCCTCAGTGTGGTCCTGCAGGACACTAACTTTGGCATCAAGGCTATGCCGGCTAAAGTCGTCAGCGCCGACCCAGATGCATTAGATCCTGAGCTTGATGCCTATTCAGTGTGGTCAATCAAATACGTGCAGAAAGTTACCATCGGCATGCCAACGCTGGAGCCTGATGAAGAACGGGGCATACGCCTGGCAGTGAATCCGGTAAACATGGATGACCCTGCCGAATATCTCCCACTGGAGGACTTCAATGAGGCAGATGCTTGAACTCTTGGTGCGTGAAATGCTTGGGCCATATCTGGATCGTATTGAAGAGCTAAGCACTGAGGTGGAAGAACTACGCCGGCGCCAGCAACTCATGATCCGTTTGGGTTGTGTCAGTGAAATACACGGAAGCAATAAACTGGTCAAGGTCAAGCATGGCGACCTGACCACGCCTTTTATAAAGTGGTTTGCTCAGTCTGCAGGGCGGGTATCTCATTACCGTTGTCCGACGAAAGGCGAGCAGGCACTCATTTTGAATTTTGGCGGCGGCAACACCGGCGCCCAAAGCATTGCACTGGTTGGTATAGATTCCACCCAGTTCCCTTTCCCCGCTGATGACCCTAAACAAGTGGTTACGGCCTACGGGGATAAGTGCGCAGAAATATGGGACATGGATGCCGGCACCTTGATATTAAAGGCGAGCGAGAAGATTACCCTCGATACCAAGTTGGTGCACGCGACTAAGGACGTCAAGGCTGATGGCGAGGTCAGCGACCACACGCGCAGCATGCAAGATGATCGCAATATTTATAATGGACATACGCATCCAACTGGCAACCCTAACACGAGTACACCTAACGAGACGAAATAGAGATGAAAATTGATTTATTTAAAAAAATCCAATCGGGCGGCCTGAGTTTTTCGAGTCCATCTATCGGAGTGGGTAATTAAGCTATTTCGGCGGTAAATCAAGCTGACAATGCATTAAGGCCATTAGAAAGTTTAGGTGTCGTTAATCCAGATATTCTAGCAAGTACGCGCCAGCTATTGAGTTCTGCAAATGGCAGCCTATTGGGTAATGTGTCTCAAATAACGGCAATGTCAAATGACACCTTACGGCTTTCTTCTATGGCGCAGCAAGCTAATAGATTAGATGCTCTGACAAATCAAGTGCCGTCTAGCTGCTTCAATACCGAGGCTTTATTTGCAACGGTTAACGGGGCATGTGACGAGTTTTTTAATGCGATTGGTGATGCTGCAAATAGCATCGTTGAAAAAGTTGCAGCTTACTTTTCAGGTTCAATGTCATCGTCTGCTTTAGAAAGTTTTTTGTCTGGCATTGCGGAAATGTTTCACTCTGCAATGAGCAGCATTGCTGAGCGGTTTGCAGCAGAGCAACGATTCTTAACTGATATGAAAAATAAGTTGATGGCATCGTCTTTGGCTCAATCTATTGAAGCCTTATGGAACAATGACTGCACCCGCGCAGCGTTAGATAAGACGCTGCCGGAGAATATAAAGGCGCTTCTATGATAGGAATCGACCGTAACACAGGCCGTCAGATTGACGGCTTTGAACAGTTGGTGAGCCGGATTATCCAGGTGATGACCACGCCGCTGGTTGGCCGTGCTAAACGGCCGAGATTTGGCAGCCGAGTGCGGGAAACCTTGGCCGACAATATGTCGGACAGCATGCTGGTTCGTGCCCAGGCATTTGCCATCGAGGCTTTTTATAACCCGGCCAACGGGCTGCAGGATTTTATCCCTAGCAGCTGCATGGCCAAGCGCGGCGCCACTGGATTGAGCCTGTATTTTGAGGGCATGTGGCATGGCCGTCCCGTTAGATTTGAGGTGCCACTGGATGTTTCCCCATCAAAACCCATTACCTAAATCGGATGTGATCACCACGCCGACTTTTGAAACCTTGCTGGCCGATGTCAAAACTCGCGTACTGGAGTACCTAGAACAAAAAGCCCCAGGATATGCCGCCGCAGTGCGCGAAACATTCGCCAACGAGGCTGAGCTGATGACCAAATTTACCGAGGCATTTACCGTTATCCTGCAAAGCCACTTTCGGCAGATGAACGCCCAAGCGCAGCAGATGTTCGGTATGTATGCCACGGATAACGCTATGGTTGATTTGATCGCCAGCCAGTTGGGCGTTAAGCGTCTGGTGCTGGCAGAAGGTGACCCCAATGCTTACCCGCCAGTACCGCCTGTAATGGAGAGCAACGAGGCCCTATTGACCCGTTATTACCTAGCGGCCTACGCCTTGGCCACCACGGGTACGCGCTCAGGTTACCGCTTTCATGCTATGACCTTGGGCGGTAGGCCAATGGTTAAGGTGGAAAGTCCTGAGTCTAACAAGGTGGTGGTGACTTATGAGTTTGCCGAGCATGAAGATGCCGGCAAAACCAAAGATGCCCAGGCACGTCAAGTCACTCCCGGGGTAGTTGATTGTTACATTTTGGCCCATGCCGGCAACGGCATACCAGAGCAGGCATTGGTGGATGCGACCCAGAACTACCTTGGGCGGGATGACATAGCCCAAGAAACGGATCTTATTACAGTGAAGACCCCGAGCATTCAAAACTGGTCGTGTAGAGCCCAGCTTTATGTTCGTCCTGGGCCAGATGCCAACATGGTTAAAGTCGCCGCAGAGAAAGCCGTGCAGGAATATGCAACCAGCCAGCATAGGTTGGGCGGGAGCATAGAGCCGTCAATGATCTACAGCGTTTTATTGAAATCAACTGGGGCTCACAGAGCCGATTTAACCGAACCCGCGCAGCCAATACGCTGTGCTCACAGTGAGGCGCCGTATCTTGAGTCAATCAACATTACCGTCAGCACTGAAAACCTATAGCGTCCTGCCAGATAACCGCAGCGCCTTAGAGCGTGGGCTGGAGCTGGCTTTGAGTGAAGAGCTTTATGCTGTTCCTCAGCCTTACCCTCAGTTACTCGATACCAGGTATACCCCGCCTAATATGCTGCCGTATCTTGCTGCCGAACGGCAGCTGCCAGTATGGGATTCGGCTGACCCTGAGCATCTAAAACGCAACTTGACCGGGAATGCCTGGCAGGTTCGCCGCTTGAGTGGCACCCGTGCCGGCTTAAAAATGGCGCTGGAGTCACTGGATTTTCTGAGTGAGATCACGCCTTGGTATAAACAGGTTCCGCAAGCGGCACCCTATAACCTCGCTGTGCTGGCGTGGGAGAAAGGCAATAAGCCGGTCAACGTCGCCAACGTGCATAAGTTGATGGCTTACATAGCGGACAGTAAATCAGAGCGTGATGTGATCGAACTGTCGCTGATGTTTGGGGTAGAAACTCAGCTCGGATTAGCCGGTGCTAGAGCCCCTGCGACCAATGTCAAAGAGACCCATGGTGCGGCAGGGCTTTGGCCTATGCCTAAGGCCACAGTGTCGCTGGCCATTGCCGGAGGTGCTCTACCAGGGATAAACATTCAGCCGCTGAACTTGCTGGCTATCACGCCCATCGTTAGCGGTTATGCCCAGTTGGGTATCACGGCCGTAGCCGGCCATTACAGCATCACCGTCTCAGCAGTTAACGCGAGCGCAGTTATATAAGGTAACGAGATGACCGACCAACTCAAATTAGTAATTACCCGTAAGGGCTTGGACGAATGTATTGGTGCCAAGTCAAAAGGGATTAAAGCCGAGCTCAAATGGGTATCGGCAGGTGACAGAGCCTACACCCCAAACTCAGACCAGACAGCGCTGCAGAACGAAGTTCAGCGGGTCGAGTTTGGCGAATATAAGGACGGTGCCGGCGCCACTCTGCAAGCCACTGCCAAGTTCAGCGGCCCACAGGAATACCCTATCAAGGAACTGGGGTTCTGGTTGGCGTCTGGAACGTTGTTCGGGGTGATCTCTGCCCCTAACACGACATTGAACTACAAGCCAAAGGATGGCCACTGTATTCAGCCCATCACCTTGGACTTGAGCGCTTTACCCAGTAACACAGTGACCGTGGTTGTTGGCACTGAGAATCTCAACATCCTCATCGATGAGGAATTTACCAAGATGGCCATCGTCCAGGTAGACACCATGCACCGCCAAATAAAGCAGGAGTTTCGTCTGCTGGATTTAGAAAAGAAACATGCCTAAGGGGGGCGTATGGACGAACAAGAGCTTCCCCTAGTCACTGGCACAACCTTCGACTTTGAGTTGACTTGGGAGACTGAAAACGAAGCTGGCGTCTTGCAACCTGTGGACATTACTGGTTGCAGCATCACATTGCAGGTGCGTGGTTCAGTCAGTAATGCCTTACTGGTTAGTTGCACAAGTATGGCGGGTGACATTACTGTGACCGAGCCTACCAAGGGCCGCATGGCCATACATATCAGCCCAGAGAAAACCGCTGGTCAGCAGGCTGATGCGTGGCAGGATGCGCACTGGGAAGTGCGGGTCGCCTTCCCAAGTGGTGATGCTTACAGCCTGGTGCGCGGTTGGGCGCGGTTGACGGTGGGAGCCGTGCAATGAATAACCTCAACCGTATAACGCTGCGCCATACCGTTCGCCAGGTGGTGAGAATGGATATTGGTGGCAATCAGGTCACCATTAAACAGCTTAGCCGGCCACGGCTTAATGTTGTGTCCATTGGTGTCCAAGGGCCTGTCGGTACCGTGGCTGAAAGCGTGTTAACTATGGCGCAGCAGGCACAGCATGCCGCCGTTATGGCAAGCGAAAAAGCCGAACAGGTAAGCCAAGCGCAGTTGGGTATGGTTAGCGGTATGAGCCTAACACTGGATCATTATATTGGCGCCATTGGCGCCCAGGAGTAACCCATGGCTGAACCCCAAACGCCGATAGACATCATGCTGAGTAAGTTCAGTCAGCTGCTTGGCACAATTGACGGCAAGCTGCGTAACAAACTGAGTAAATCCGGCGGCACCATTGATTATCTGACGGTAACCAATCGTTTAGCAGCCACCGCCGATTACGCCCATGTGCTTAAGGTGGCCAGACTGTTTAGCCTGACTGGTGATGCGTCTGGCCAAGTGAGTTTTGACGGTAGTGGTGATGTGGAAATTACCGTCAACATAGCTGAGCTGGCTAATAAGGCTGATAAGGGGGTGACTTACACCAAGGATGAAGTTAACCAGCTTATCCAGAACCTTATCGGTTTGGCGCCGGCTGAATTGGACACCATTTACGAGCTGGCAGCTGCGCTTAAGGGCAACCAGGACAGCATTGGTACCATCATTACCTCGCTGGCCGCTAAGGCCAATAGCGCCGATGTGTACGACAAGATAGCAGCCGATGCTAGGTATCTGGCAAAAGGCGCTAAAGCTGCCGATACCGCTTTATTAGAGGGGAAAGCGGCAGCGTTCTACGCCAAACAAACCGGGCTAGATAGCACGAATCAGGAACTGAGTCGCCTGATAACCCAATTAACCGCCGCTTTTGATAACGGCACTAATTTAATTAACAGCGTATAAAAGGAGCACCTATGAGTACGCAAGATACAGCGGCGCTAATTGAATCGGTCAATAATATGACCGCCACAGTGGCCGGCAAGATGGGACAGATTGACAAGAAGGTGGCCGATAAAATTGCTGAAGTAAACGGAACGATGAACAACTTGTTTCTTGATTCTCGTTTTGGTATTCAACCATCAAATGAATCTATAAGTAGCGGAAGTATTCCAGGTACCCCTGCTGTTTTTACTTTGCCTATTTTCACTTTTGATGTTTCATCAGACCCTAGTTTTTCTCAAGGTTCATTTGTTGTCGATATATTTGCTAGCGGTGCGACAACATCAACGGCCAACTGGTTCAGACAGCTTCATGTTAGCTGGAAACAACAGCATGTAGGATTCACTTACAATATCAAGTGTATGGCTCAGAATGGGTTGGGTGCTGGTGTGGTATCGATGTCTTTCTACCCTAATGGTGGTCAGTTTGGTGCTGGACAGCTAAAAATATGGGTTAGTAGTGCTGCAGGATACAACACATTAGTATTTGTCGCTCGTGGCTATATTGGCCGCTATAACGCTGCTCTTGGGATTTCCTCTAATGATCGAGGAACGCTTCATTTCAGGAAAGAAGAAGCTGTTTTAAATGGTTCAGCACAGCATGACGCCATAAAAGCGTTGCCCAATTATACAAACTTGGATATTTAAGGTGTGCGAGTATGAGTGCATTAAATACAATTACAGACAGTCAGTTAGAAGTTATTCGCAATCGTCGAGATTTGTTGATAGTTGACACAGATTGGACTCAGTTTGCAGACAGTCCATTGTCAGCAGAATTAAAAGATAAATATGCTGTATATCGTCAAGCTTTACGAGATATGCCACAGCAATACATCGATACCGGGACAATCGTCTGGCCCGTTAAACCCGAATAACTAACCGCCTAAGGCGGTTTTTTTATACCTCTAACCCGGCCATGTTGCCGGGTTCTTTATTTCAGGAGGCCCTATGGCTACCCAGAAAGCCCAGGCTAATCCGCGCCAGAAGTATCAGGTGCTGGAAGCCTATCAGTGTCCGAATAAGAAGCACTGGCACCAAGCCGGTACCGTGCTTGAACTGCTGCCCTGTGAGGCAGATTTTCTATTGCTGTCAGGCAAGATTGGCGTTGCCAAAGCTGACAAATCTACCAAAGGAGATAACTAATGCCTGAGATTGCATCGTTTGTGCATAACGGGATCAGCATCGAGCGTCAAGCCGCGCCGCCACCTATGGGACCCTTGGGTAGCATTGTCCTTGGCTTGGTCGGTACTGCGCCGGATGCCGACCCTTTACTGCCTAAGAACAGTCCTATTCGTGTGGCTAATCTAGGTGATGCGGCCAAGCTAGATGTTGCCGGTACCGAGCGCGGCACTTTGTGGCGTTCTTGCTATGAGATTTTCCGCTTAGTCTCAGTACCAATCTATGTAGTGATTGTGGGTGAGGGGCTAGATGCCGCCGCAACAACTAACAACATCATAGGTACTATAGATGGCGCCACTGGACAGCGTACCGGTATCGAAGCCTTGCCAGATTGTCAGGAAACACCTACCCATATTGCGGCCCCGGGCTTCAATACTAAGCCAGTAGCTGATGCACTGGCAGCCATGGGTAAGCGCCTGTTTGCCATTCCTGTGGGTGATGGTCCAAATACTAACGACCAAGCCGCAGTGGCTTACTCACAGTCATTGGGCGGTGAGGGCACTGGTTATGAGTCTTTCTATTTAGTAGATCCACAAGTGGCTGTATACAGCCAAGCGGCCAAGGGTAACGTGTACTTCTCGGCGGCTGCCGTGGCGTTGTCTTGCTTTGCCAGGGTTCGAGCTTGGGAAAGTCCAGCCAAGGGCGGCATGGGTGCGTTAATCCAAGGTACTGCTCGCACTATTGATTACAACATCATGGACAAATCAACAAATGGTGATTTGTTGAATAAGAACGGTGTGTCTTATTTTGCCCGAACCTCAATGGGCGGCTTCTCGTTGATTGGCAACCGCTGCGTGACGGGGCGCTTCGTGTCTCAGGTGGGGCTTGAGTACGCGATTGTGCGCAAGCTGGCTAAAACAGCACAGAGCGCCATGGGCCGCAATCTCAGCAAGAGCTTTATGGAGCAAGAGATCACTAAGCTGAACTACTGGCTCAAGACGCTGCAGGCAGATGAGACAGTGATGGGCGCTCAAGTGTATCTGCACCCCACGTTGAATACGGTAGAAAACTATCGCAACGGCGAATGGCATATTGCCATTAAGTACCATGGCTTCGCCCCGAACGAGCACATGGTATACCACTTAATTGAGGATGTCGGCATTGTCGAGTCATTCTTAGAAGGAGTTCTGTAATGGGTGGACAACGCTCACGTATTACCCGCGCCGGCATGATTAACGGTCAGCCACTAATCAAAGAGCTGGAAGAGTTTACTGCGCCAGAAATCAAGAAAGCCATGCAGGACACCCGGGGTGGTTCGTTCATCCCTGGGCAAATCATGGTCGGCTTGGAAAAGATGAACAGTAAGTTCAAGGTCAAGGGCGCCAACCAGGAGCTGCTTGCCGCTTTTGGTCTTGCCGCTGGTGAAGTCTGTCAGGTGGATGTGAAGGAATCGCACCAGGATGAAGATGGTAACAAGTTCGCTATCGTCTACAGCCTGACCGGCGAGGTAATCTCTGTCACTGAATCCCCGAGCAAGATGGGAGAGTTGCCCGATTCTGAGTTGGAAATGGCCGTCAGTGCCTACAAGAAAACCGAAAATGGCAAGTTGATCTACGAGATTGACCGCAACGCGCAGATTTTGAATCTGGGTAAAGGCGACCTCATGGTAGAGCATCGTCGCAATATCGGCATGGCATAATTTTTCTTCGTTGTTACGCACAGGCCCCTCCATTTAGGAGTGGGCCTTTTTTCATTTTGGGAGTTTGAAATGTTTGAACCTAAAACGCATCAACTGGTATGGCCGATTGAAGACGACAAGAAACAATCGCTTAATTCTGTCCCAGTGAAATTACTGACCATGGGTCAGCACCGAGAAATGAGCAAGACCCACAAAGGCAAAGATACCGACCTGCTCCGTGCCTGCATTTGTGCCAGTACCGGCCTTACGTTGAGCGAATTAAAGCGCCTTGTTACGCCAGACTATACCAGCCTGCAGGAGCAAGTGTTGGAGCTTATGCACATGAGCGCCGCGCAGCTTATTGAAGGTTTCGTCTCATCTGCTGAGCCGGTGTTGTTGGTGCCATTCCAAGGTGACGATGGCCAGGATAAAACCGGCTATACGCTTCGTCCACCTACCGTGGCCACGACCGACTTGATGGACACGCACAAGGATGAATGGGACCGAACCCTGTTTATCAGTTCCAGTTGCTCAGGTTTCAGCCGTGAAGAGTTGGAGCGCCTTTCGCTGCCTGACTGGAATTTACTGCAGGAGCGCCTGATTGATTTTTTGGAAAAACCGGCGGACTTCTTTCGCCAAAAGATGTTGAAGTCCTAACGGATGTTATCCCCCTGGTTTACCACGTATCCCCGGGGGAGGTTTTAGGCTGGCGCATTGACGAAGCTATGCGCCGCTATCACTTGGCGGCCGCAAAGCTGGGGATAAAGAAGGGGTAAGCCGTGGGAGATACCAACCAAAAAACATCGATCATCTTATCGGCTGTAAACCGTTTTAGCGGCCCGACCGATGATGCGACCAAGAGTGTCGGCAAGCTGCGAAGCGCAGCCACTGAGACAAGCGCTAAGCTCAAGGAACTGGGTGATAAGCAAAAGCTGATCGCCCGTTTCAAGAGTTTGTCTGAACAGCTTGATGCAACCGGCACAAAACTCGCCGGGGCTAAGTTAGAAACCAAACTATTGCAGCAGTCAGAACAGTCTGCAATTGCCACGTTGAACCAGCACAGCACAGCATTAAAATCGGCTGAAAGTCAGGTAGAAAAACTGACTTTATCCTATGGCGCTGAATCGGCAGAAGTGGCTAAGGCCCGTAAGGAAGTAGGCCGTCTCACTCAGGCCAAGAAGGATGCCGAGCAGGCGCTGAAAAAAGAGCGCCTGGCATTGAAATCGGCAGAGCAATCCACGGCTAAGTTAACCACTGCCTATGGTCGCCAGGCTCAAGAGCTTGGTGGTTTACGCCGTGACTTGGGCGCCGCGGGGCTTAAGGTTAACGCCTTGGGCGCAGAAGAGTTACGCCTTGCCAAACAAACCACGGCAGCGAACAAGGCGCTCGAGCAGCAATCGGCGAAGCTGAAACACATTCAGACCCTACAGGGCCGCATTGATGCCAGAAATGCTCAAAAGGGCGAGCTGGTTGGTCAGGCGGTTGGGGTGGCGGCTGCCGCTGCACCTATGGTGATGGCGGGTAAGCGTTCCATTGAGTACGAGAGCAAGTTTGCCGATGTAAAGAAAGTCGTCAACTTTTCAAGTGAGAAGGAAGAAGCCGATTACCGTCGCCAGATGATGAAGATGGCCGGTGACTTGGGTGTGAAGCAAGACGGCATTGCCGACATAGTAACGGCTGCAGGTCAGTCTGGTATCGAGAAAGACCAGCTGCTGCAGTTCGCCGAGTCGGCAACCAAAATGAGTGTGGCATGGGACGTATCTGCTGAAGAGGCGGGTTCTACGTTAGCAACGTGGCGAGCGGCTATGGGCCTCACCCAGAAGAACGCCCTCGACTTAGCTGACGCCACCAACTATCTCAGCAATAACATGAACGCCAAGGCGAAAGACATTGCTGCTGTGATGGTTCGTCAGGGTTCTACCGCCATGGGTGCCGGTTTCAGTTACAACGATACCGCCGCATTGTCTGCCAGTTTGATCGCCGGTGGCGCCACGGAAGAAACAGCGGCAACGGCCCTGAAAAATATCTCAGGGGCGCTGACTGCTGGCTATTCGGCAACGGGCAGTCAGAAACAGGCCTTGGGTAAATTGGGGTTCGACCCAGAAGAACTCGCCAGTGCCATGCAGCAAGATGCCAAGGGCACCTTGTTAGGCGTATTACGCGAACTGCAGGACGTCTCAGCCGATGAGCGTGGGGCAGTCATATCGCAACTGTTTGGCTCTGAAATCAAGGGTGCCGTGTCCAAGTTGGTCACGACCATGGATGATGACAAAAACGGGGTGATAGCAGCCTTTGGTCGGGTTGCTAAAGAAGCTGACCGCGCCGGCAGCGTCAATGACGAATATGTAAACAGGTCGAAGACTAGAGGACATTTACTTGCCCAGTTGAGTGGTAAGTTTGATCGTATGGTGATCACCCTTGGTGATCGCCTGCTACCCGTCCTCGATGCCGTGGTGCCGCCCCTGATGACAGTGGTGGATGCGGTCTCAGACTTTGCCGAGGCAAACCCTAAGCTGGCCACAGGCCTGTTAGGAGTGGCTGCAGCCATTGCTGTGGTTAAAGCTGGTGCTATCGCATTCAAGCTGGCCAAGCTGACCATGGGCAATGGCCTCGATCGCTTTAAGTTGGGTAAGACCAAACTCTCCAGTTCTACCGATGAAACAACCACAAGCGCCAACAGAGCATCTAGAGCGCTGGATAGGCTTAATCGTAAACTTGGCGGCTTAGGTGCTGGCTCAGGCGGTTATGGCCGTCAGGGCCGTCAGGGCCGAACCAGGCGAGGTGCTGCCCGTCCTAGTGGCCGTCTTGGTCGTATGCGCGGAGGTGCCAGCCGCTTAGCCGGAGGCATAGGTGATCTGCTTGGTGGCTTTATGCCAGAGCCAGCCTTGGCGGGTTCTAATGCACCAGGTCGTCGTCCTGGTCGTGCCGGTAGGTTTGGTCGCATGGCAGGCTTACTTGGTGGTGGCGCTGCTTTGTCTATGGTTTCAGGCTCCGCTTCAGCCGGTGATTTAGCCATGGCGGGTGCAGATATAGCCGGTGCGGCAGGTAGCGTGATGGATATGCTACCCGCAGGCGGTGCCTTATTGAAAGGTGCCGGGAAGATCTTTAAACCAGCGGATATTTTGCTGCAAGGGGCTGGATTAGCGTCTGCCATATCTGGCGGTGATTCTAAGCAGATAGGCGGCACTGCAGGGGATATGGTCGGCGGTATGGGTGGTGCAGCAGCTGGCGCTATGGCCGGTGCGGCATTAGGGTCTGTTGTGCCTATTGTCGGCACTGCTATCGGTGGGATCATTGGTTCCATTGTTGGCGGTTTAGGTGGTGGTGCTGTGGGAGAGTGGGCAGGCACTAAGATAGGCGGCTGGTTCAGTGAGGATAAAACCGACCAACCCGCGCCGGCTGCTGTCGCTCAACAAACCAAGCAGCTCGAACAGTCCAACAAGACCATCACATTCTCACCGACTATTCAGATCACGCCTTCGGGCAATCCTGCCTATGACCGTGATGTGGGTAACGACCTTATGGCCAGAATGAAGGCTGAGCTTAGCCCGATGCTGTTGGGTAATAGTGATGTATCAGCCAGGGCAGATAGCAGTCTGTCAGATAGGAGCGACACATGAGACAGATGATGTCATTGGGAGGGTTTGTCTTCTCGCTCAGCGAGGGGACGCCCTATGAGGGATTGCAGCGTACCAGTGATGGGGGATGGGTAACTGTTCCCAGGTACGGCCAAAAACCTATCAGCCAAAACACTGGTCAAGCGTTGGAAAATATCAATGTTACGGGTACCTGGTTCCGTGGTGAAGGTATGAGCAATATGGACAAGCTCAGAGCACTCCAAGCGAAGCGAGCGCCTTTAGTGCTGACTGATGGCTATGGGCGCAATTTAGGGCTGTGGACAGTTAAGCGCCTGCAGGAGAAACAAGACCGCATTATCGATGACGGTACCGCTTTTGTTGTGGGCTTTACCATAGAACTGGAGGAGTATGCCGGTGAGTACAATACGCAGTCGTGATGGTGATTCTGTGGCCCTTATTTTGTGGCAACAGCTGCAGCGGGATGATGACGAAGCCGAAGAGGCGCTGTATCAACTCAATCCTGGTCTGGAGCAATACGGCCCTATCTTGCCGGCAGGGATAGAGGTGAAGCTGCCTGAGCTTGCAGCTAAAACGCCGGATAAGGTGGTGAACGTATGGGATTAGGATTTATTCCACAAGTGTCAGTTCGTGGCCCGGGTGCTGGCATTATCAATAGCCGGCTAATCTCTTGGGAGCGAGTGGACGCCTCAGGCATCCAGTCTGACCAAATTACTCTGACGGTGGACACAGCCGGCCAAACTGGTATGCCCAAAGAGGGCGCCACCTTGGGTTGGTCAGAGGGGTATGACGGCAAGTTGGTTGATAAGGGCGATTTTAAGATCACCCGCATCATCCCGCGCCTGTTCCCGCCGACTGTTACCATAGTGGCCACGGCCGCGCCGTTTCAGATCGATGACAAAACCCGCTTCAAGGAACGCCGAACCCGCTCATTTGATAACGTGACATTAGCTGAGTTGTTTCGCCAGGTGGTTAGCGCCCATGGGTTCAGTCCCCGGGTGGCGCCCGAGTTTGAGGGCATCACCCTGGCACACGTTGACCAAGTTGACGAAACCGACAGTGCTTTTTTAACTCGGCTGGCTAAGGAGCGAGATGCCGTGGCCAAGCCGGTGAATGAGCTGTATGTGTTGGCAAAGCGTGGGCAGGTTAAAACCATCACTGGGCAGACTATCCCGCCCGTAGTGGTTTGTGTTCCTGGTAATAATGATCCCAATGATGCTGGTAAATTTATCAACTGTCAGTTGGACAAACCTAGCCGAACTAATTTCAGCGGCGTTAAAGCGAAATGGATGGACAACGCCACGGGGCAAGAGCATGAAGTCTTCGATGGCGCAGAACCGTTTAAGAAGCTACGCCAGGCATACGAAAGCGCTGATACTGCGCAACATGCATGCCGCGCCGAACTGACCAAGGTTAACCGGCAAGGTTCCAGTGTCAGGCTAGACTTACCAGGTGATCCTTACTTGGTTGCCGAGGGCCTGCTGACTCTTAATGACTCTTTCCCGCCAGAAATGGCCGGTGATTGGTCCATTGATAAGGTCACAGCCCGGGGTGATAGCAAAGGTGGCTACCGTTGTTCGGTCGTGGCCACACAACCTTCAATGCGATGAAATGGCCATGAGTGTTGTATATTTTTAACTCTACCATTTAGATTATTTGAATTATCGGTATACTGTTTGCTGTTGATTAATATTCTGTTATCTATTGATTTGTGAACTATTGTTGAGAACTATATTTATATGAGGGTAATTATTTTATCTGGTGCAGGATTGTCTGCACCATCTGGGTTGCCTACTTATGAGGAACTTAAACGCGATGTTCAATACTCTAATTTTTTCTCTTCCAGCGCAGACATAGCATTAAATATTATTTCTGGTTTTGTAGAGCAATTTAGTTACGCCAAACCTAATAATGCACATCGAGAATGCTTGAAAATCCAACGGTTTTGTGAGTTTATGGGGATTGGCTTTGAACACTATACCCTTAATATTGATAATTTAGCAGAATCAATAGGCTGTAAAGTCACTCATTTACACGGTTGTGTTGATAACTTGGCCAATCTTGTTGAGAATAGATTTGAAACAGTTGACCCATTTGAGAAAATTGTATGGGAAGCCGGAGATGTTCTATTGATTCTTGGGGTAAGTAATGATGGCTATCCTCTCGCTTTTTTAGAGAATAATGTGGTTTCTTCTGGAGCCTATTTTTGTAACTATAATGTTCTTCACAATGAGTCTTTAGCATCATTCCAAGTTATTGGAGATGTTAGTAAAACCTTCTCTGCCATTAGTGCTTTAACAGAACTAGATTTAAAATGTTTCTTTGACATATTTCCATTTGGCACCTACGATGCTGATGTTGTCAAATGTAATATTTATGGGCGAGAATATTCAATTTATTTTTCTCCTACATTAGAGTTTTATAGTTCACCTGATGAGGTTTTAATGGTTGAATCTCATACAAAACAAACGCTTACAATGAAAAGCTCTGAGGTGAAATTTGATCTTCAAGTTAATACGGCTGAAGGAGGGGAATCTTTCGCGACTCCTAGAGATCAGTTTACATTAGAGCAGCTTAATATGTTTGGTATTGTATTGGTTACAATCATTGACGCTCATGCAAGGTTCCGCCATACAGATTTATATACAGCTTCCGCTATACGACCTGAGTTGACACCATTCTATAATCGACTTGCATCTAAATATGCTAAGCGGTTACAATATGAACATTGGTGTGCTTTTGGAGAAGATGGAGTTACATATGCATTCAAAAAACAGTAGCGATATAGCTAAACGTAAAGCCGAGGGCTTGCGTCGTTTGAATCAAGCTTACTCTGATGCCAAAAAAAATGGCACATTGCGCAATGCTGCAACCGTAAACTAGCTTTGTTGCGGCGAAATTTTATAGTAATCAAAACCACTAGGCTCTGCTTGGTGGTTTTTTTTAGCGTTAACATTTATTTTATTGAGGTTCCTGATAACTAAATGATGTAGTCTGCGCTTGAGTTTATAGTCAGTTTGATTGAGAAAATCGTTGGAATTTCTTTTTTAATCTTCAATAGAATCATATAGTTATAAAGTAAACTAGAAAAAATATTTTTCAACAAAGCAACATAACAAATTGTTTTTACTGTTTTTAATCTCCCCCTCCAAAACCGATGGTTGCGGGTTCGAGTCCTGCCACCCCTGCCAAATAAAACAACGGCTTGCATAGAAATATGCGAGCCGTTTTATTTTGCGTAGAATAAAACGTAGAAAATGATTTTACTCGGATTGAATAAGTAGTCATTTTTTAACGCTACCAATTGTCGGTACTATTTCCACTTTCCTGTCGTAGGTGTTCACTTGTGCCAAGGTTTTATGGCCCGAGTATTGTTGCTTCTCTGACAGTGTTCCCTCAAAGTCTGATACACCTTTAGCCTTAATATCATGGAACGTGAAAGTGCGTTCAATCTGCGGATAATCCATTTCCATTTTTGCCATCGCTCGCTTCCAAGCACTGCGCAATCCATCTTGTGTTAATTTCCCGCTGGGATGTTTATTAATGACATAAATACTGGCAATGCCTGAATGCAGAGTTCTTGCTTCGGCAATCGCTTTTCGTAGTCGAGGCGACCAAGCTTTGATTTGCTTTTTCCCTGTTTTACCCTGTTGGATAAACAAGCCATCTTCATTGACCTGCGACCAAGTTAATTGCAAAACATCGCCTTGCCTTGCTGCACATAGGTAACTTATTTCACAGGCAATTTTTAACCTTATCTCTGCACATGAAAGCAGAGCGTTGAACTCCGCATCAGTAATATATCTATCGCGAGCCTTTACCTTAAACTTTTTAACCCCTTTTGCGGGGTTGCTTTTACAGCGTCCACGCTCATAACCCCAAGCAAACATCACGCTAGCTGCCGCGAGTTCATGGTTTGCTTGGGTCTTACTTGATTGCCCCCTTAGATCCATATAGCGCCTAATATGATGTGGCTCAATACGGTCCGGTAACATACTGCCAAACACTTTACTGAACACATTAAGTTCACGGTCCCGATCTCGCTGGGTTCTGGGGGCAAGCTCTTTAAAGTTTGCACTATCCAAATACTCCATCGCTAAACGGTTAACCGTGTACTCAAGGCTAAGCTCAGCCACTGCCTTTTCGTATGCAGTCCATACCTCGGCTTTACTCGCCGTGATTTTGCACAGCACCTTAGTCGAGTTAGGACGCTTAATCACATAACAAATTGGCTTTCCAGCACGGCGATGAATGTAGACTGAAGGTGGTAACCAAGCATCCTCAGGTTTACGTTTACGCATTGCTTAGTGCTCCAAAGTTGGGCTCGCTTGACTTGTGATGAACCAACATACCCCGAGGATTATTCACAAAATCCCAAGTGACAGAAGGTTTACCATCGGCACGTATAAAGCAGTTTATGCCCTGATCACGTAACCATTTTACTTGCGCACCTGGGCGCTTTAATCCACTCAATACTTCAAGTTCAGCATCAGTTAATAGCTGGCTCATGGTCTAAACTCCTTCACATAGTTATGGCTTACCAACACGGATAACACCTGTTGAAGCTTCATGCCGCGTCCTTATCCTTAGGTGCGAAGAACAGTGCGACGGGGCCATCTTCGGTGTCGTGAATACTCAGCAAGAATGAGCCGGCTTTGTCGCAAATGGGTTGCCAATCGCTGATATCGGTGTCGCCCTCGTCAAAGTAACGCTCGATGAGGTTTTCAGGGGCGTCGAGTTCAAACCAAATCGCCACAAACTCGCCGCCTTGGCGTGCCGCCCATGCTTCACACTCCACACGGGTCACGCCTTCATCCCACTCTGGCAAATCGGGATGGGTCCAATAACCTTCTTCACGTTCTACTGTTGCTGCTTGTATCGACTTCATGCTGCTTCTCCTTGGCGCTGGGCTTGGTATGTTTGCCATGCGGGCAAATCAGTGTTTGATACTCGCCAATCAAGCTCGCCAGCCTTGTCATAGGCCACTGAGCCGCCATATTGAGCACCCTCAAAAGTAAATGTCGCAGTGCAATACAGTTGTGGATATGCACCGTTAAATGCCGTGAAGGTCAGATCAGGGCGCAGTGATAACAGTCGTTGCTTAAAGGCTTCGGCCTTAGCATTGTGATCCGTAATGTCAGCTTGCTTTTGTGAATGGCACGCCGCGTTGCAATAAAACGCCTCGCCGATGCAGATCACCGCTTCAATGTCCGTCGCATTGCCTTCATCGTCTTCGGCTTTAATTGGGTTGCCGCAGTGGTAACAGGTAAAACACCAACCATCCGCCAGTAACACTTGATAAGGCACGTTGCCTTGCGCAGCGTATTGGTCATATTCAGGGCAGCGAGTCACTGACATATCATCTTCAAAGGTCAGATTGAGTTCGCCTGCACCTATGCGGCGAGCGGCGGCAGCATGTTGATGAAACACAATGCACGCGGCGCCCTCGCAATGTTCTTGTACTTGAAACGCTTTAATCTTGGGTGTGCTCATGCTGCTTCTCCTTTTATCCTGAGTTTTGATTCTGCGTTGAGTGCGAATACTTCGGCGTCGGCTTGGCCGAAGTCGCTGCACTCGATGGCGTTAAAAGACTTACAAATGCCCCAACCGTGGTAGTTGTTGGGGGTGTACTTCACTTCGATTTGTTGCTGATCGCACATCAAGGTGGAGTAGGGCTTAGATAACGTGACCACGCCCGCTTTAGTGCTGAACGTATTCATGCCGCCTCCTTGTTTTGGTTGTCGCTTGTTTGGCTGACAGGTTGGTGGCAGGGCAGGCGCATTGGGTGATATCGGTACGAATACACTATGGTGCGGCTAATGCCCTTGGCGAGGTTGGTTAAACCGTTGCCCAATGCTTGCCAGTAGAGGCAATCTAACGCGCCCAGCGCCAGCGCGATTTTGATGCTGTCGCCAGTTGTGGCCTTGAGTAACAGGCTTAACTTATGGCTGCGATAATGATTTACAGATGGCGAAACGCCGCTGATTGAGTCATTTAGGCCACCTGCTTCGGTTGCAAAGAGCTTGTTAGCAAAGGGTTTGATTGCAGCTTGGCCCAGTCGATGGCTTTAATGGCCTCGATCGTGGCGGCGATTTGCTCCAGCTTCTTTTGCCCGCGCATAAAGTTCGACAGTTCGATCCCGTGGCGAGCCGCCGCGCGTTCAGCTGGCAGGGCGCTGGTGTAATGCAGCGTTAACGCGGCAATCACCTCGGGCGAACTAATGCGGGTAAGCGACAGCAATAACGCAACGCGCTCTTGTGATTCAAAGCCCGGGAGTAAGTGGTTCATGCCGCACCGCCTGTGGTACTGATCACCCTGAACTCGATCACCCATAACCACGGGTTAGCATTAACGTTGTGATAGATTTGCTCCCAAGTGCGCAGGAATGCGGTGCGCGGCTTCTCATACCAGCCCGCCGATTTCGCCGCGGCAGAGCATGAATGATCAAAACCCTCTTTTATGGCATCGTCTGCTGAGATCTCATTCAATCGCTCAACCCTGATCGCAGTGACTTCCAGCAGAATACGCGCCGCCCAGCGTGGCATGTGGATAGAGGGAATAAACCCGCGATACTCAGCGCCACGATAATCAAAGTCTTCATCACCCGTGCCTGCCGTTAATCCACCACAGACATAATGCAAATCAGGCCCGTGTGCTTTGGTCATTGCCTCACGCACCCACAGCTGATCACCAAGCGTGCCGAACGGTGAAACAAACGCGCAATCCTCACTGCTAACCCCAAAAACATCATCATTTGCAGCTTGATAGAATCCGCGCTTATCAATGATTGTCGGTGTATACCATTCGGCATTTTTAGAAAATGGCGCCCAATCATCATGCGGCTGAGCTTTAAACATTCTGCGCGTCTGTGTTTTACGGCCATCAAGGATGGCGCGTACCATTTCGGTGTTGAAGATAATAGGGCGCTGTTTCATGCTGCCACCTCGTCACATGGGTATTGCTTCCTTACATTGGCAATCGCCTCTTCCATGCTGGGATGGCGTTCATTCATTCGGCCTTCACGTTGATGGCGTTTATGTGCAACGAGCTTTAACATGCGTGGGCCCGATGGCTCGATTTGAAAGCGGATCATTCGGTCATGTGCAAGAACGACTGCAGTCGTTAGGGCGCTATAGTCGAAGGTAGACATGTAATGCGCGCTAGTACTGTTGATTGATAACCCGTGATCACCACAGGCTTGGATTTTGCCAAACATGTGATTGCCGCCGTTGTGAATGTCACAAAGGAAATCAAAACACTCACGTTGATCTGCATTGAGCCAAGGGTAATGTTTGGCGTAAAAATCATGTTCGTTGCTCATGCTGCCTCCTTGCTTTGGGTGGCTTCATCGTATTGGCGGATGGCAAACACAATCGCGAAACAGCACCAGATAAAGCGATAGGTGAAGGGGTCTTTCCAGCCATCCCAAAAATCATCTAACGTCATGCCGCCCGCATCTTCCTCATCCCAGTTATTGAGGCGATAAACCACATCCCACTCGGCGTTCTCGCGGTTTTGGGTAAACTCCTTAACGGCATTGGTCGCGCTGCTAATCGCCTCGGCATCTTCTTCATTCGTCGGGTCTAGCCCTTCGACAAACCACTGCAAAAACTGCTCAAGGCGTTGATCGGCTTCCTTGGCATCAAACTCGCGAGTGCCGTCGGTTTTACACTCAGCCAGTACCTTTTCTTCCCAGTAACTCGCATTCACACCCCAGTCATCACCGCTTTGGCGAAAGAAGCAAAACATGTCCTGAACCCGAGAAAATACATAACAGCCCATATCGCCACTGATGCACAAATGCTGCGGCCATGTGGTTATCTCAAAGCGATGCTCAAAGCTGCCTTGGCTGAGTTCCATGTGACGGAACACCCCATCATCTTTAAGAATGGTGAGTTGATGTTCGGCCACATCGTTTAAAAATGTCGTTCTCGTTGGGTGGTTCATACGCTATTCCTTCCTTTTGAATCAGCAGGGCTAGGCTGCGGCTTCGCCGTTAAACACCACCAGATTGATGATGGGTTTCTTGGTTTTTGGGTTCACCTTGTCCGAAAGCTTGTGATAGCGAATATGCACATCGCGGTGGGCTTCTTGGGTCATGGCTAAAACTATGTATTGCTGGCACAGCGCGGGCGTCGATAACGAATGCGACAGGCGTTGTGGCTTCATGGTTTCAAACAAGTGCTGCGCCATATCATCCAACTTGGCTTGGTACTCCGCAGGGCTCAGTTGACGGCGGTTAGGGTGCGCGCCAACTGAGGTGCTGCACTTCTTGGCCGCTTGTTTTTTCGCTAAGGTCATGGACACGCCGTAAACAAAAAACATAATTGCCTCCAACAAGGTGAAACTGTCGCCGTTATCATTACAGGGATATGGACCATCACCCCTTGGTTGCCTAAATCGTGACTTAGCGGCCGACCGGCGCGGCTGGCGTCATCGTGTGCAGCGGATGCACATTAGTGACGGCTTGCGAGTCGTTACGCCACACCATCACCTTGCCGTACAAACCTTGTTGGGGCTCGGTAAAGCGCAGGCAGAAGTTGAGCCCGAGTTCGCCCGTGTGGCGGATGAACTGGCGGTAAAAGGCAGGGCTAGGGTGGTGATAGGCAAAATGCTTGACCAGCTCGGCGCAACGGACTTGCACCCGTGGGCAATCCATTGGGTCGGTGTGGCCCTTGGCCAGCGCCATCAAGCAGGCAAAACGTATTGCAACCAGTAGACGAAACTCATCGCGTTGCTTAGGTGTGGTGTGAACTTTCGCTAGAATCATTTCCTTGTCCTCGGTAGTGCCCATTGGGAGCAAAGCTCGAAAGGGCCGTCAGTCGTTTATGGTTCAAAATGTCAGTGCTTAGGATTAGCTTTCTGCTAGGCAGTTTTATTTAACGAATTAAATGTACGTTATGTACATATTGAGGTCAATACAAAATGTATATTTATTTTTTGTTGCTAGTATTATAAAAAATAGTGATGTAAGTACTTATAAATGCACATAAAAAATAATGGTTTTGATATTAAATATGTACAAATTGTTTAACAATACGATAAGGAAGTTCTATCTTGGGGGGGGGCTAGTGACTAATTGGTGATCTATTCTGATTTTTTGAACTCAACAATTGGTTGAAAAACGAATGCCTGGTGGCATGGTTTGGTTACATAAAAGGATTCAAGATCTTAAAGGAAACTGTTAATTTTTGGGGATGTTGATACATAGGTTTCTAGCCAAACTGGTACCGATGATTCTATGCTTTTACCCCAAATTCAGTTTCGAAGTTAAAAAAGCAAACAGGGCCAGTAAGCTTTAGCTATAGAAAAGCTAATGTGATAAGACTACTTTTAGCCTAAAAGTGTTATGCCTGTCTGATCTTTCCGACAGGGATTTGATATCTCTCTAATAACAACCATCGCTGAGCATTACTCAAGCACTACACATTCGTGAATGAAATAACGTTATTTGTTGCCTCTGATACGGCCCTACAACTTGGATGACTCTCATTCAAGTAGTTCTAGCTCGTAAAGGTTGCTGGCAAACTGAAAGTGCATTATGTTGTTGATTTAAAATGGGGCGTTCAATTTATTCATGTTTACAAGTATAACTTTCAAGTATTAATTGCGTCAATTTTGCATATTAATGTAATATAATAGCGTTAAAAATTAGGTGAGATTATGGCTAAGACAAAAACAAGAAAAAAAGGATTAAGTCTTCGATCTAAAATAATTGGACAGATTGTTGGATTGAAAAAAAAACCATCAAGTAAGGTAGTGAAAGTTGATGGTAAGCCTATGATAATGGGCCTTAATGCAACATCGAGGTTATCCAGTATTCGTGGGCTTCCAGAGAAGATTGCATTACACCAACTTTGTAATATGCTTGAAGATTCAAGTAGTCGAGATCGTGCAATAGATTGTAAATTTCCCACTGACTTCCGTATCAAAAGCAATTTTAGATATATGGACTCAAAACATGATTTAGATTTTGATATTGCATTCGAATCAATAATATTGAAGTCATTTTATAATGAAATATCAAGTTTCATAAAACTTTCTGATGAATATGATGCATTCCTGTTAACTTCAAGACTTGATGATGCAGAATTGAAACTCGAAGAAATATTTAATAAGTTTGGATTTAGTAATTGGTATATATCATCAAAATTAAACCTTTTATATGATAAATGCTTACATAGTGAGTCTGATAAGTTCAGAAATGAAGTTATGGAGTATTTTAATTCAAATGAATCTGATAGTTTGTCTGAAGTTTACTCTAATTACCCGTTTATAAGGTGTGATAAAAATGTTTCTTTTGAAAGGTATTCATTTTCAATACAGCACCAATCAGAAGAGTTTGGGGCGGATGGAAATAATGACATAATATACTTTTCACATTTTTTTTCACCATCAACAAAATATAAAGACTATTCTGGTCTTATATTAGAGAATTCTGCTAATAATATAATAGACAGGTACTTAGGCTTCAGAAGGATACTTTGTTCACTTTATCTTAATGATGTAAAAATTTTAAAATACAATAGCATTATAAAAGATTTAAATTGTTCTATTGATGATAAATCACTTAGAAATATAGTTGCGCTAATTAATAAGTCCAATGTTGAATTAGATGTCTATGATGATGAATTGCTAGGTGTTTGTGATTTATATGTTAAAGGTAAATATCTTGAGGTAGTAACTGAATCTGAGAGATTACTTTCTATCAGGCCAAATTTTGTTTCTATAAATGAAATCTATATAAAATCATTAATAAGATGTGGTTTAAGATCTGGACTAAATAACTTGCTTGCTGTTATTTGTAATGAGATTTTAGATCTTTATATAACTGCTGATAAACGCAAGTCAATAATAGCACTTCAAAAATACTATCTTAGATTCTATCATACAGATTGGTCATATTTTATTAAATTACATTGTGATAAGTTCTCTCATGGTTTAGAACAGTTTAATGTTGAGAAGTTATATGGATACATTGATATATATAGCTCTATACTTAACCCATTTACAAAGCTCGACATTCAAAATGGATTAGGATTTGAGCATATTTCACAGAAAATTTTATTAGATCATGGTGTAGACTCGGCGTTATTTAACTTAGTTGATGAAAGCAGGAGGTTAAAGATAATTGGAGATAGCCACTATAAAGATTCTCAATTTGGTTCTTGTATCGAATATTATGAAGAATTAAGTATAAGTGAAGACTTTTTGTTCGCTGAATATGCTCAGTCAAAGTTAATTTCTTGTTATTACAACTTAAAAGAATTTGACAAAGCAATTCATAATTTAGCACGGTTAATTATAGATGGAAAAGGTCATAGCCTATTACCAATAAAAGAAGTTTATGATTACATTTACTGCGAATGCAAAGAGGAGCTCTCAGATTTTGAGTTAGTGAATAGAGCGATTATTTCAGATCAATACTATAAATTGTTGGGTTCAAAGGATGGAGAGATTTTAGGTCTTTTATGTGAAGATATATTGGAATTAATGGGCATAGATGATGTTAAAAATATCTACATACCAGATGGTGATGAGTTTACTTATTTTTTCAATGAGGTTTTGTTACCTTCAGCATTAGAAAAAATAGATATATTTGAATCTTCTGAAGAAGTATATATTTTTAGGTTTTATATAATAAAATCTCTCTTATCTAAACTTGATGATACAGAATTAAGAGAGGGACTATTTAGAAACTTAGAAAAATTAATTAAAGAAACGTGTGTTACTGAATGTGGTGCAGGGAAGATTGAAGTTGATTTTCTATCAGTTAAAAATAGCTTGGTGAAACACCTTGGAAAAACTTTTGACTCAATAAAGAAATCAGAAAAAGAACAGATTAATGATAGTAATTATACTGATGTTGTTACTAAAAAAGGTACGTTCACTGTAAGTAATAACAAGTATTTTGTATCTATTTTGGATTTTTATCTTCAAGTAAGAGATGTATTTACTTTAAGCCCCACAAATGGTTTAGATTATTTTTTGAATATGAATATTAGGCATGGTGGCATTGTAAATTTGCTATGGGGCCCAGCCAAGCAACATAAGCTATGTTATTTGAAAACAGATAAAGGGAATTTTGAAAAAAATCAATACTGGTTTGATCAGAATCCATACATGCCTCCTTTGACTCGTAGTCTTTTGGATGATTCACTTAGAGATTTCTCTATTGGACTTGATAAGAAAATCCAAGAAGTGAAGTCTTACATTCATATAAATACTGGTGAGTTTGGTGATAAAGAAAAGGCTTTTAATTACTTTACTGACCAAGAGTTTGTTGAGTTTCTAATAAAAAACATTTCTATAGAGACAACTGTTGAAGATATTTTGGAACTAATTATTGGGAATTTAGTAGAATCAACTAATGAGTCTCTTGATTCACTTAAAGAGTATATTAATAATGATTACAGAAAGAGTATTAATGATTTATTTGATTCCCTAAAAATTAAAATATCAAATTCTAGCTATAGATTTGAAGAGCTAACAAGGAAAATAAAACTTGCTCAGAGGGAAATGAATGAAAAAATCGATGAATTGATGGAGTGGATGGCATGGAAAAATGAAACAAGCCAAAGCTTTCTGCTCGGTTCTTCTGT
>NZ_VXCT01000029.1:0-66348 GCF_052850535.1 Shewanella sp. 1180_01 | reverse complement strand
CCATAATTTTGAACGCCATCTATGGTATTGATTCTAATTGATTATTTTCCTTGTTTTCTCAGAACCTCAAAAAATAGGTGTGCTCAGATATACCAACTTCAACAGATCGATTTGTGATCCTTCGATCTTTGCTTTATGCGCCAATGTTATATCTCCATTTTTTTACTTCGCAGGATGAGGTAGTGGCGATATAAGCGGAGCAAAGAAGGCTAAACCACCTTCTTAGGAAGGTGGTTTATTTCAATTTGGCTTATTTTTTAAAGAATGCTTCGTTTGTACCGTATGGGCCTAGGTTAAGATCACGTTTACGAATGGCATCAACACGATCAAAGGCTTCTTCAGCCACTCTCAAGTTTTTCACATCTTTGCGCCAATAGTATTTAAAACCATCAAAATGAGCATTATTCGGATACCAGTAGAACACGCCTAAACCCTCTTTGTTTAAAATTGGCGTGTTGTGGATATGAGCCCCAGGTATGTAGAAGTATTGACCTTTAGCTAGGGTTTCAAATTTATTGTTTGCTAATGTTTTACTTGTGCCATTTACGACGTAATAACACTCAGGTTGGCCATGAAAGTGCGGCTCATGATCTGACTTGCCACCATTAGTAATACCGATAACAACTGGGCTGTCAGACAATTCTTTCCAAATATAGCCAACGGGAGAGTTTTTAGGGTCGCAGTTTTTTGCTTCTAGGACATTGCCATTATCATCCAATGTTTTACAGAAACGTTGATCCGCGGCGATGCTATCGTTGGGTTTAATGGTATTAAAATCGATTTTGCCTGCTTCCCAATCAGCAATATAAGCTTCAATTTCTGGGTTTCGACATTGCTCAGGCATAGTATCTTGTGGGACATAAGGAGTACTGTCCGCTGGCACCGGGGTCATTTGTTGGTATGGAAGTTGTGCATGGTTACATTGTGGGCCTTGCGCCATAGCTGCCGTTGATGCCAATGCGGCGATTCCAAAAAGCATTTTTAATTTCATCATTATCTATCCTATTGTCTTAATTTTTAAAATGGCGGTATTGTGTTGGTATTATTGTTCTGTCACTAACAATAAAGAGATTGGTCTACCGCAAAGGTGAAATGGATCACGTCATGTTTTCAGTGGCAAACTTATTCGTGACTCTGCTCGCGAATAATCTTATCTGCGACCCCAGCATTAGAAATGGAATTGCAGACTGACTTGTGCATAGTTGGAGGCTCCCTGAGTTGCCCTGGGCTGGGATACTGTGGGCACAAGAGAAGTGATATTGTCTTGCATTTGATAACGACCTATTTCAGCGCCTAAAGTGAGTGATTGGGTTAAATTGGTGAATAAGTTAACCCCAAAATGACTGCGATCTGTTTGTTCTACTTTTGTGGATGTGTGCCCATAAAAGATACTTGAACGTGTGTGTTGGGTCCAAAAGTGCCTATAGGCGAACATGACGGATAAAGAATTTTCTAATTGCCCATCTGTGATATCTCTAGCTGCATCGGTTCCTACATAGCGCCCTAAATGACCATAGTGCAATTGAATACGAAGATCATCTTTCCCTATGGAATGTATTTTTGCCGCTATTGATGTACCACCACCCCATTGGGCTGTATCGGCGGAGTCTAAATATCTTAGTAAACCTGATATCGACACATTACCCCAGTCACCCGATTGGTTGTAACGAACGATCATGTCTGGCAGATAATCATGGTTGGTATCAATCCAAAGTGGTTCTGTTGACGTGAGTGCTGTGGCGAATTTAGTTTGTTGACTTGCTTGTTCTGGTGCTTGAGTTCCGTAGGTGTAGGGGTTTTCTAGGGCAAACTGCCAATGGGCTGTGTCATAACGTACCAGCGCTTGCCTGATCATGGCTTGACCAACTAATGGTCCGCCTAAATCGGCCGTTTCAGCAAAGGTGCTGGTATTGACTAAGGTGGACCAAGTTTGCCCAGCCGTTACGCCTTGGTAGGATATAAATGCGTGCCTTAGGCGGGGGCTGTAGGAATTGGAGATGATCGGATTCCCCTGCGCCGAGCCAACAAAGTCGATTTCAGCAAAGGCTTGAACTTCATTTGAGGTGATGGTCATATTTACGCGACTTTCTTGCGCACTGAATTGAGTACGTTTAGTGTTATCCGCGAAAGAACCTCCACCTGTCCAACTGTCTTGAAACTTCAGATTACCTTCAACATAACGTGCGTTTGCCTTAATAAATCCCCCCATTTGTAACTCTGTTCCATAGAGTGGTGAAAACGGAATAAAAAATAGGGATAAGGCGAGTAAAGTGTGTTGCTTCATGGTTGGCTAAATCACATTGAAAAATAAAAAATGCCCTAATAAATAGGGCATAAAAAGAACGGTCGATCAAAACGGCAGGAACGTCCTGATCGACTTGATTATTACAAACAAGAGTTAGAATAGAGAGTTAGAAATAATAGCCAAAGTTGATGTTAATGCGTTTATCCCAATCATTACCGACTTCCGGTAATCCAACATGGTCGTTATTGGCGGTAGAGAAGGTCATATTTTTACCCATAACAAAGTCGATCATTGTGTAGGTAGGGCCTGCAGAAATCGCCATACCAGTGACGTTTTGCATACTGTTATCGTAGCTATCATCATCAACATCTGGCGTCATTAAACCAAAGTCGTTGTAGAACTTAATGCTACCCCAATCTGTGTTCACGGTTTTGGCAATGTTGATGTTATAGGCTTGGCCCTTAGAGGCAATTTCATACTGCCAGCTCACTACTGACACGCCAATTTTATTGGAGTCGATAGCATCTGCAGCATCATATTCATATTGCATGGCTTGCATTTGTAAATTCCAGCCTTTGTAGCTGCTGTCTAAATGCAATGCTACTGCATAGCGATCGCCATTGTTGCCCGTCTCACTGTTGTAGATTTGGCCATACTGCACAGAGCCACCAAAGGTAGTCGAGCCGCCTTCGTATTCTGTTGTATAAGTTTGGCGCACGTTTAACTGGTTAGTTTCTTCATTGTGATACTCAGTGCCATTGATGGTACCGGTATACAAATCGGTCGAATAACGCTTATTCTCGGTCGCACCATATTCAGCATTTTTGTAAAAGGCTAAATCAGTATGCCAGCCATTTTTTTCGTAGGTGGCTTTAAGACCGATATCATGATCATCCTCAAAACCTAAGTAGTAAGGTAGACCAAACCACCAACTGTTAGAAATAAACTCGCGATTACCAAAGGGTACCTTGTTGATACCAAATTGCAGTTGCCAGTCTGGATCAATGTTGTAGTAACCATAACCGTACTTGATATAGTTAGTGCCTGAAGTAAAACGGTATTCTGCGGCTAAACCGAAGTTGCCTTTTTTACCATCAAATTTAATTGCGGCCATATCAAAATTAAAATCGCCGCCTTTGTCTTTTGAGGCTTTGTCATAATCTTTATAACCATAGTTAACACGCACTGCACCGCCAACGTTAATACCATCTTCTTGTTGTTCTGCAGCAAAAGCGGCTGAACTCGACATGGCCATTGCAGTTGCAACCATGGACAGCATAAACCGAGTGGATTGTTTCATCATCGTTACCTTTTATTTTAGTATTTGAATTTTAATAATTAATTTACATTTTTTTGAACCAAGTACGGTGGCATTCAGCACAAACTGGGGCCTTTTTTTCGTGTTCAGCGTGGCAGGCTAAGCAGCTTGCACCTTCGTTGTAGTGCAACGATTTGTGCGGATGAGCCTCTGGGATCGGTAGCTTTTTCTCGTCAACGGGGATACTGGTTATGTCACCGTGACACTCAACGCACGCAGCGTCGGTAGCATTTTGCTTACCTGAACCTTGGTGACAGCTTTTACAGCCTTCTTGATAGAGAGACTCATGATTTACTCGGCCTTGAGTACTGCCTTTCATTTTGACCAGCTCTCCGGCGTTTACATTGCCAGCAAATACGAATCCAATAAGGAGTGTGAGTAGTAATTTATTCATAATATTTAAGCCTGCATGTCAGATTTGATGGTTTCAGATACGATAATTCCCATCGTCAAGCACTCTAGGCATGCCGTTGAACTTAAACGTGTTCCACCATGTGTACCACCGGTCGCTTCACCAACTGCATACAGTTTCTTAATTGTCGTTAACGATTGACTGTGCATAACACGGGCACCTAAATCGGTTTTTAATCCTCCCATGCAGTAATGCACTTTTGGCCAGATCCGCGAGACGATAAAGGGCGGTTTCAGCTGTACAGCCGTATCCATCATGCGGCCAAAGAGTGGATCAACACCTTTAGGCACTTGTTGGTTGTACTCCGTAACGGTTTGTTTTAACTCATTTAGTGGGATATTAAACTGCTTAGCTAATTGCTCAAGGCTATCGACTTTCCAGGCAATTTGGTCACGCACGGCACGGGTGACACGTTCATCGCCAACATGGTCATCATGATTAAAAAACACGACAGGATAAGCGGGGGAACCATCTGCATTACGGTTTTTCATTATGGCGTCAGAGCAGGTTTTTCTGTCGGCACGTTCATTCATAAACCGTTTACCATCAAGAACATTGACGGAAATGCCCTTATGGAAACCAATCGATAGTAACGCATTTGACCAACCGAAGCCGCCTTCATCAGGCGAACCCCAGTGGCCAGTTTGAATAAAGCTCATATGTATAGGCAGTGCACCGTGTGCCATGGCTGTAAGGGTGACTTCTCCAGTCGCTCCTAGCGCATTGGTGCAATCGAGTGTCTTATCAAGCGATGGATCAACCAGCTCACGCAGTTTTAAATTTCGAGAAAAACCACCGTGGGCAAGGATAACGGCCTTGTTAGCTTTGATATAGATTGTTTTGCCAGTTTTGAGATCGGGGAAACGATAATTTTGGCGAACTTTGAGGCCGATAATTTCCTGACCATCCATGATGAAATCTTCAACATAGTGTTGCAGACGATATTCAACTCCTTCTTTTTTACCCATTTCATAAAGTTTAGTGGTGATATCGCCACCCACACCGTGTTGGGTACGAATCGCTCGTGCTTTATTATGTCCACCCACTTGCTGATTAAATCCTTCGCGAAACTTTACTCCTGCATTAATACACAGGTCATAGGCATCCAGTGCGCGATTAGCCATTTGGCGCAACATGTCAGTATTTTGCATACCGCGGCCAGAAATGATCTGATCTTTAACCAGTTCCTCTGGCGAATCATCTTGAATGCCTTGGGCTAATTGGATTGGATTTTTGGGAATGGCTAGCCAACCGCCATTAATCGCAGAGTTACCGCCAATGACTTGCATTTTTTCCAGTACAAGTACGGAACCAAGACCTTGGCGTTTAGAATTGAGTGAAGCAGATAAACCCGCGAAACCTGAACCCACGACGATAACATCGCGTGTTTCATCCCATTTTATGTTTGATGCGCACTCGTTAGCTGATGCTGCACTTGGCAGTGCGGCTGCAATACCGCCAATAGCTGCACCTGCACCCAGTTTTAAAAAGTTTCTTCTATTATGCATGTTGTTCACCCTCTACTTCAGTATGCAAGCAAGATAGAGGCTATGGGGCAGGCTAAAGGTGAACTAAGTCACGGCTTTTTTGGAGTGGCAAACTTATTCGTGAGTTATGTCTAGAATAATCTTTTTTGAAAATGAAAGTTTTTTGCAACAAAAATGTAAGTGAAGGGATTTTAATCTATGAAAAAAACTTGTTGTTGCAATGTATGCTTGAGGTAACTCACAAAGAACATAAATAAAATACTCACTTGCGTGAGCTTTATCCCGATTAGTCATCCTTACCCTATAACAGGTATAAGTTAACAACGCATAATCCACGCTTACTTAGCGTTTTATTAGGGTTTAGTGCATGAAATGTCCTTCTGACACACTATCTATTTTAAGGTGCAATCAAATACTGGATGCAGCTGAGCTGTTGATTGAGTCGCAAGGCATCGTCTCTTTTAAGTTTTCTCAACTGGCTAAAGAAGTCGGTTGTTCTACTGGCACCTTGTACAAATTTTTTGAACGAAAAGAAGACGTTTTAGTTTGTCTGTTCCTAAGAAGTGCAACCTCTAATCACTTGCCAATTTTTATTAATAAAAATCCTGAATTAACGGCTAAAGAACGAGTATTGTTGCCAATTCTATTTACCTTTGAAACGATAAAACGCAGCAAAAGCTTTGCAACGTTACGTTCTGTTTCTGTTAATACCATGGTATGGCAACTTGCCAGTGATGAAAAAGTCGAACGCTTTAAAAAGCGCATTAATGCGTTCTGGGGCTGGTTTACTGACTCGCTCAATCTAGCAGTAGAAAAAGGGGAATTAGAGGCGACACCATTACAGGTAAAGGAGTTAGTACAGGGCATCACCTTTTATTTAACCGGGGCGTTAACTCAATTTGAGAGCCAGCTTATCGCGCCAGAATACCTTTCTAATCGTCGCGAAACCTGTTACCGACATTTGGCTAAATTGATGGGGCAATATAAGTGGAAAATGCCCTTAACCCCAGAATTATATGATTCTTTAGAGGCCAGAACGATTAAGTTCTTCGACCAACATTATCGTGATCATATGAGTTGTGCTGCATGTAGTGCGCTGTCTTGTACAAATGGTGTTGAGGGTTAACGGTGATTGAAATCAACAAAGCTCTGTTTCAGTAGATTTTATACTTGTGCCCAAATTCAATTCAGAAGTAATGGCTGCTTTTACGAATAATTTATCAAACTAGTGTGTTGCGGCTCTTCATAGCAATCTAGTTTTTGATCAAACTTTATTATGCTTCTAGATAAAGTCGGAGCGACGTTGGCCTGAATAAAGTCATCAGGCTAGGTATGCCTGCAAATAATTCGTTCGCTGTTCATATTTTCAGCATGAAATATTCGTTTAAAAAAATAGATTAGATTTGCTTGTGCTAAAAATAGTGCAAATTGTACGGTCAAATACAGTGTAAGCTATTGAATACACAGGCTGCACATTTCGCATTTGCATGTAAATGCACATAAATTATTAGGGTAATTAAAACGTGCAAAATCACATGATTTATGTTTAAATTTAGTAGGTTATGATTAAACGGTTCACTGTCATGGGGTGTCAGGGGTCGGAGGTTCGAATCCTCTCATACCGACCAAATTAAATGCTTAATTGTTAGTCTGTTTTAATTATTAAGATAAGTGACAGTTAAGTAAAAACAAAACCCCGTGGTAGCATTGCTATACGGGGTTTTGTTTTTTTATATCTTTTTTGTGGTCATGAGGACTAACGCTAATCGTTTAAGCTCCAGTAGTCGACTTCATTGGAACAGTAAAGACAAAAATTCTTAACGTGAAATGACACGTTTCACATCGATATTTGCATTCGCCATTTAGCATTTAAGACATTATTGAGTAGGACATTTACCTATGCGCGCGTTTGTTTTACGAGCAAGATCAGCACCTACTGACAGTCAGTTGTTTTTGGCTTCTGTCGGCCATGAGGCGCACACCGAGATTTTGGCTCATACCCTAATGAACACTATCTTTGTGGCTCAGTCCCATCGAAACGATGTTGTCGTTTATCTAGTGTTAGAAAGTACCCATGATTTTTCCCGCACTATTTGCTTTGATACCCGAAATATTTGCCATATTGGCGGTTTTCACGAACAAGCTTTGCTGACGAAAATTGCCAAGGCCTTAGATATTTCTCGGGGCATGACGAAAGAGCAAACTCGCGTTGTGGATGAGGGCATTACTGTGAGCACCATCAGTTTTGAAAAGCTGGTGCAGGACCTCGCGGTGGATTATCAATTGTTTATGATGGATAAGAAGGGCACGTCTATCCGTGAGCAGGAGTTTGTGGGTAATCCGTGTTTTTTGCTGACCGATCATATTCCTATGCCGAAGAAAAGTTTTAATACCTTGAAACGACTTGGTGCGCAAAAGATCAGCCTTGGGCCAAAGATGTTGTTTGCTTCCCAGTGCGTGGTGTTGATCCATAATGAATTGGATATCAATCAGTAGCTTCGCCGCGCGTGCTGGCGGCATTAGCGATTATTGAAACTTTGAGTATTACTTCAAAATGAAGAATTATGTACCTCATCCAAGATATGGATCTCAACCAATTACCTCTGGTCACGTTTATTCTAAAGACGAAATTGAAAGTGCCCACTGGCGCTATGCTAGCTTGAAATATTTTCCTGAAACTGCAATACCTGCTGAACCAGAAAAACAGAATTATGCAGACTATTTTCGAAAACTGTACGTTGATATTGAAGAGACTTGTAAAGGTTGCCAAAGAGAGTTTATATTTTTTGCGCTTGAACAAAAATACTGGTTTGAAGAACTAAAATTTTGGGTTGATTCTCACTGTATCAAGTGCGTCAATTGCCGAAAAAGAGACTTTGAAATAAAGCAAATGCAAGTTGAATATTCAAACCTTATATCCAAAGTGGATAGAACAGCAGAGGAAACGCAGATAGTAAAAGCTATCGGGCAAGAGCTTTTTGAGCTGGGCTACATTAAAAATATAAATAAATTAAAGAAAATCAGCTAACAAACGCCAGCACAATGCGCCTTCGGCGTTTGACTCATCACATAGATACCTACGGTGCAACGTGCAGGATGACTTTATTCCTCTGCCAGAATAAGGGCTTGCTGTCTTTAATGAAGACAGCAATGAATCGGTTTTATATCTTCCCCTTTAAAAACGCGATTGCTTTTTGGGCTCTGCGTGACAAGGGCCATTCCGCGCGGTGGATAAGCCAAATGGTGTCTACAACTTGGCTGCCACATTCCACAACATAGATATCTTGTTGTCGTTCAAAGGCTTTGCGGGCGTATTGCGGTATAACTGTAAATCCTAGTCCTTTCGCGACAGGCTCAAGGATCAGGCTGATTTGGTTGGTAAATCCTTTACATGGAATGTCTTGAATACCGGGATTACTTGGATATTTTCGGCTAAGTAACCGAGTTGCCATGGCCTCGCCATCGGGATGGGAGATAAACCCTAGCCGTTGTAAATCAACCCATTCATTTTGTTTGTGGCACGCAGGTACGACGAGCTCAAGCGGCTCTTCGGTGAAATGCGTGCTGTGAATGCGAGGATTGGAAGGTTTTAAGGTCACCATGCCGATTTCATGTTCATTGGCTAATACCGAGGCGACTATTTCACTGTCAGGGGCAAAACGGTGGCGAATGTTTAACGCCGGAAAGGCTTGTTGTAGTTCGATTAATAACGGAAAGAGCGTTAAGCCAATGCTCCCCGGAGTGATAAGGCTAATATCGCCGACCTCAGCATCATCATGGACTAGTTTCTGCTGTAGGCGTTTTTGCGCGCATTCGACGTCTTTAACGTAGGTCAGCAGGTTTTCGCCAATCGGAGTGATTTCAAGTTGACGGGGACGGCGTAAAAACAGTGTGCCGTATTCTTCTTCTAAGCGACTGATATGTTGGCTTACTGCCGCTTGGGTGATACCAATGGCTTCGGCGGTTCGGGTGAAGTTACCTTTCTCGACCAGAACAGCAAAGGTGTGTAACCACTGTGGATTTATCATAAGCAAACTTTATCAACTCTATAATCTGTACATGCTTTTAATTATGACACGATAAGGCTAGTCTGTCGTCATTCAGTATTCCATTCCTTTTTGATTCTATTTGACACAGGAAACACCTATGGCCGATCTATTTTCATCCTTCAAACTTAAAGATATTACCCTCAGAAATCGTATTGCCGTTGCGCCCATGTGCCAATATCAAGCCACGGACGGACTCATCAACGACTGGCATCAGGTGCATTACACTAGCCTTGCCCGTGGCGGAGCGGGTCTTGTCGTGGTTGAAGCCACTGCGGTTTCTCCTGAAGGACGTATTACCCCAAAATGCCTTGGGCTATGGAATGACGAACAAGCCCAAGGTCTCACAAAGGTGGCTAGCGCTATTAAAAATGCCGGCGCTGTCGCTGGTATTCAGATTGGTCATGCGGGCCGTAAAGCGAGTGCCAATATCCCGTGGGAAGGCGATGATCATATTCCCAATGGTGAAGGACAAGGCTGGCAACCGATTGCACCGTCTGCTGTTGCCTTTGGCGCAAACTTACCTAAAGTGCCTACCGCCATGACGATTGAGGACATTGAGCGCGTTAAAGCAGACTTTGTGGCTGCGGCAAAACGGGCCTTAGCCGCAGGATTTGAATGGTTGGAGCTGCATTTCGCACACGGCTATTTAGCCCAAAGTTTCTTTTCAACCTATGCCAATGAACGCACCGACCAATATGGTGGCAGTGCCGAAGGGCGTGGACGCTTTTTGCTCGAAACGGTTGCGGCAGTAAGAGACGTTTGGCCACAACATTTACCCTTAACGGCGCGATTGGGTGTGATTGAATTCGACCATAAAGATGAAAAAACGCTAACTGAATCAATCGCATTGGTGAAGCAATTTAAACAAGCTGGGCTCGATATGCTAAACGTCAGCATTTGTTTCTCAACACCGACGGCAAATATTCCATGGAGCCCGGCATTCTTAGCGCCTATTGCTGCGCGGGTTCGACAAGAAGTGGGTTTCCCTGTTGCGACGTCGTGGGGCATGGATAATCCACACCATGCCAATGCTGCTATTGAAGATGAACAAATGGATTTAGTGATGATAGGTAAAGCCTTTTTAGCGAATCCACATTGGCCATATCAAGCGGCACAAACCTTAAAGATAGCGCGCCCATCTTGGGTATTACCTGCATCTTACGCCCATTGGTTAGAGCGTTACTCCACGGTTAAAGCCGATTGATTACGAATAGACTTGATCGTGAGTGAGTTCATTGCGAGCTAATTTTATGGTTGATTGGTTTGATTGTGACTTAGTTTTATTGTGGATTGGCGTAAGTTAAGTTCTTAATATTTAGCCCTAGTCTAAAACGCCGTTATCTCTGGATAGCGGCTTTTTGTTTTGGAGATACGCAAACTCAGGTGGAAGGGGAATCGGTTAATCATCTTGTGATGAACTCTGATTTCTAAGCATTTCTTCTGTCGCTAGGGGAATAAAAAAAGCCCCAATCCGCAGGGAGTGGGGCTTCAAGCAGAGGATGAAGATTAGTGATTATAGAAACGTCGACCTTCGCGCATTACTTCAATCAACTCAGGCGCACTCATTTTCTTATTGAGCCTATGTTCATAGTTTTCATCGTAAATACGGTATTTGCCGTGGCGGTCAATCACTGTCACTTCCGCTTCTTGGTAGATAGCGAAGATGCGGCTATCACCAATATAGATCCACGTTTCTTTACTCGGTTGCAATAAGCTGCGGCCAGCGCTGTAATCTGTGGTGTTATTGGTGCAGCCGAGCACGTGGGTCATCAAAGTCGGCGCTATGCCGTAATGGCTGGTGCGGTATTTGACCTTAGACGCGCCCGTATTAGGCCAGTGGATCACTAAGGGCACTTTGACACTCTGTGGTGACAGGTTGCGATTCGCTTCGTCACTGTTACTGGTGAACATCTTGCCATTCACCCCAGTGATAATCACTAAGGTGTCGTTGGGCACATTGGCCAGCATTGCCTTAAGCTGTTGATCGACAAAATACAGTGATTGGCGATATTGATTAAACAGCACCTTTTGCGCAGGCATAAGGTCGGGATTGGCTTTTACTGTTTCAATGCCAAGGAAACCCACAGGAGTATCGAAATTTTCCGGCGCTTTTAAATTAACGAGCGCAAACCAAGGTTTATTTTGGATGCTGTGCCACTCGTTAAAACTGGCCACTGTGTGCAAGTCGGCATCGGCGCTGCCATTGGTTTCTTTAGCTATCACAGGATTGAAGTCATTAAACATTGCCTGTGAAGAACGCAAATTAAGATTGGTTTCTGGGAGGAAAAGCCCCAGTTCATAACCGGCTTGCTGGAAGCTTCTGGTCATTAGCGGACTGGTGCTATTAAAAATTCGCGCATCGCCATAACTGCCTTGCAGGCCGTAGAGTAGCGAAAACATGCCGGTTCTAAATTGGTTGCCGCCGCTGAAATGCTGGGTAAAAGACTGATTACTTTCAGTGTATTGCTGCAAGAATGGCATGCTTTTACCATCAACCATATCCGCACGCAAACTATCGATGGTGATCATCAATACATTGATTTTAGTGTCAGCTTGGCAGGTCAGTGGCTGCTCGGGATAATTGAGTACACTGGTATTGTGATTGACATCGTCACCTTGTGACGAGCCATCAATACCGTGACTTTCCATAAAGGAGCGCGCAGTCGCAGGGTATGATAAAGGATAAGTATCATCGAAACGGGTAATTTCAGTGATATCGGCGGCATCGGCCCAAATGTGGATCAAGTGGCTACTGACAAAACAGATACCCACTAAGGTTATGACTTTATTGCCTAAATTCAGCTTTTGGATCTTCTCTATTCGCTTCCACAAAAAGTTCGCTGCCGTAAGCTCAATAGCAATAATGGCGAGTGGCGTGACGATATAGGAAGTACCGTGGAGCAGGGCATTGAGATCCGCCCAGGCCAAATCGAAGGCGAAGGGGCTCAAGTGCATGCCGTAATCGGCGTAAACAATAGTATCGTACAATAAGATACAGAGACTTAGGGTCGCAATCACCGCCGCGACGCCTCTTAATATCTTCGAATAAGGCAATATCAAGGTCAGTGGGAACAGACAGATCAAATAGGCGATAAAGGCGAGAAAGCTAAACTGACCAATAGTGCTGACGCTTAGATAAACCCAGCCATACCAAGTTTCTGGATAACCCACGCTGCCAAGATATCGGCTGCCGACTATCATGGCTAATAGGCCATTGAAGAAGGCGAACCAATGTCCCCAGTTGATGAGCCGGGAAACCCGATCGCGGCTCATTTGCTTTTTTCGCTCGACCATAGTGATCCGCTTATTCCTAAAAGACCTTGTATCTTATATTCTTTTGACGATTATTACCCAGTTAACTTACTGGGATTTAACCGATTGTGCGAGTGCTTTTGCAAATTGTTCGGCCACGGCTTGGCGCGATTCGCTTGGCACTTTACGTTCTAGCAGGTTTGTCACGCAGTTACCCAATGCCATCAGGCTCAGGTCAGTCGGTGCTTTATGCTTTTCTAACACAGCCAATATTTCGGCGATTAATGATTCAACTTGGGTGTTTGAGTATTTCGATTGGATTGCCATAATCAAAAAATGTTTCACTTTGGAATGGATTAGCGGCATATAATAGCGGATTTATCCCAGTATCACTATCAGGGCTTATGAGTATTAACATCGAACACGCAATTATTCACGAGATTTCTCAGGACAGTCAGGGGCAATTACGCTGCCGTTTGCGTCCTCAACCTCTGCTGAACGGTCAGGCGGTCGAGGTGATGCTCGACGAGTTACACCAGACTTATACGGGAAAGGCCGGTAAAGGTTTTGGCTATTTTGGTATCCATGGCGACGACGGTGAGGCCAATCCTGCTTTTGCCAATGCGCTAACTCAATACCGTGGCGGCGATTTAGGATTTGTGGAATTTTCTGGCCAAGCCAGTAAATTACTGCAAGAAGAATTGTCGAAATACGATTTCAGCCAAGGCGGTTTTTTGCTGATGTCTTGCTACACCAGCATCACCAGCGATTATCTGTTTGTCGCCTTATTAAGTGCTAAGTCATCGATGACTGTGCTAGACGATATGGAGCTGTCGCAAAATAACCATTTGGATTTAAATAACATCCAACTCGCGGCGCGTATCGATTTAACTGAGTGGCAAGCCGATAAGGATTCTCGTAAGTACATCTCCTTTATCCGTGGCCGTGCGGGACGTAAAGTCGCCGACTTTTTCCTCGACTTTATGGGCTGCGTAGAAGGCGTCAACACTAAGGCGCAAAACAAAACCTTAATGAATGCGGTTGAAGATTTTGTTGCCAGTAGTGAGTTGACGAAAGACGAGCGTCAGCAGTGCCGTAATAAAGTGTTTGAATACTGTAGTGAGCGTTTCGATGAAGGCGCTGACATTGAGATCAAAGACTTGGCCGATGAGTTAGCCGATCAAGGTATGGACTCCTTCTATGATTTTGCCCGTGGCGGCAGTTATGATCTTGATGAAGAGTTTCCGGCCGACAAATCAACCCTGCGCCAATTGAAGAAGTTTTCTGGTACGGGCGGCGGCGTAACCTTAAGTTTTGATGGCGGCCACTTAGGCCAACGGGTGATTTACGATCCTATCTCGGACACTATTTTAATCAAAGGTGTACCCGCAAACTTAAAAGATCAGCTCGACCGTCGTCTTAAAGGCGAATAAACCGCTATAAACCTGTTGGTTTAATCAAGGTAACGAACGTGAAAAGGCCGAGAGTGTTTACTCTCGGCCTTTTTGTTGGGTCTGTTCCGTCCTAAATAGCGTTGTCGATTTAGTGACTATTACTACTTAGTGACTGTTACTACTTTAATAGCTCACTGCTAACTGGCTTGCTACTCATTGGATCATGGCTAAAAGGTACTGGGCGCGGTGTGTTCTTGTTGGATGGCGGTAAAATTGGCAAGGTGATCTGAGGTTGATCTCCCGTCAACGAGACGAGAAAGGCGACCATTTCTAGATTTTCTTTGTCCGACAGTTTTTGGCCTAATTGAATATCGGCCATAGTGTTCACCGCTTCTTCTAAGGTCCAGACACTGCCGTCGTGGAAGTAGGGATAGGTGAGTTCAATATTGCGCAGTGTCGGCACTTTAAAGACAAACTTATCGGCTTCTTTCCCTGTGACGGCGATACGGCCTTCGGCGGGATTATTGGTGTGGAAAGGTTTAATCAATCCCATCTTCATATACATAGTGCCACCGACGGCCGGGCCGTTATGGCAACTCACGCAACCTTTATCCTTGAAGAGTTGGTAACCCGCTTTGGCATTCACACTGATCGCATCTTGCTTACCCAATAAATATTGATCGAACGGACTATTTGGCGTGACTAAGGTTTTTTCAAAGGTGGCAATTGCATCGGTTAAACGGTCAATTGTGACTTTGTCATCGCCATAGACCTTGGCGAAGTGCGCTCTGTAGGCTGGCATAGAGGCGATAGTTTCAGTTGCGAGTTCATGGGTAAAGCCCATCTCTTTCGGGTTGGCGATAGGGCCCGCGGCTTGCTCTTTCAAATCACTGGCACGACCATCCCAAAATTGAGCCAGCATAAAGTCGGCATTTAGCACTGTGGGGGAGTTAATTGGGCCTTCCTGCCAATGGTGACCAATGGATGTGGGTAGAGCATCGACACCACCAGTGGATAAATTATGGCAAGAGTTACAGGAGATGTAGCCCGATTTGGATAGCCTTGGTTCGAAGAACAGCATTTTACCGAGTTCAACTTTCTCCGGTTCGGTGACTTTCACCGCTTTTATCACTTCGATGGGTTCAGCACTGATGGCATGGGCACTGGCGAAAATACCCGCAATGAAAATAGCAATAGATGTGAGTTTGGTCATCTTGTTTTCCCTGTATAACCTTAATTAAATTGTGGTTTACAAAGGGATGGTAGAGGTTAATGTTAATAATTGATAACACCTTGTTTCGATTGGGTCTATCGCTGTTGCGGATTAAGCTTTTGCGATCTCATTCGCTGTTTTGACTGTGTTATTTTGCTAGGTTGAATCCTGTTTCGGTTAGGGTTTTATCTGTTAATCGGCAAGGTCGATGCATAGTGACTTTTTTGTCTATCAATATCTGATGATTACCCTGTTTTCTCGATTAATATCTCGCACGATTAAGATAGTGGTGAACCCAAACAAGTAAAATCGTGGACGCGGGTGAGTTAAGGCGTGGGATATTGGCACCGTTAGCGTTGAAAATGGCGGACTCATTTTTGGGCAAATGCACTTTTTGTTAGAGTTAATGCAATACTTGGCTTGAGTACCTGATACAAAAATAGAGACTCAACCTAATACAAATTTGCGGCAGAGCTGATTCATTTGTCGCGACAAGCGGCGGAATTGATTAGAATCTCCATTCATGTTGAGTTTACTCGTTTTGGGTACTCAAGTTAGCACGCTCGGCCATCGCTAAGTGGTGCTTTCAAATTAAGTAGGTGGACTGTTTTTCTGCCGAGGAGCGTTAATGCAACTGTTTGTCAAAGATTTAACTGTGATCGATTTTTCCTATTTGTGCCCAAAGCGCGGCATGGTGGGAGAGAGTTGGATTGTCGATGTTCTGCTTGAGGGCGGATTAGACGAGCAAAACATGGTGCTCGATTTTGCTAAGGTGAAACGCACTATCAAGCACACCATAGATGCGGTGGCCGATCATCGTTTACTCGTACCTACAGCGTGCAGCAGTGTGCGTTGGCAGCAACAGGGCGATAGAGTGTGGATGGATTTTGATAGCCAGTTAGGTGAAATCCATTTGGCCTGTCCTTCCCAAGCCTTTGCCTTAGTACCGACCGAACAAATTGATATTCCAAGCGTGAATGCTTTTTTACAGAAAGCGTTACGCGAAGCCTTACCTAAGAATGTCGAAGGGATCACGCTCACCTTGAGACATGAAATCCTCGATACGCCTTATTATCATTACAGCCATGGTTTACGTAAACATGATGGTAATTGCCAGCGTATTGCCCATGGACATCGTAGCCCAATTCATGTGTTTGAAAATGGCAGCCCAGCACCAAAGTGGGATGAGTATTGGGCCAAGCGCTGGCACGATATTTATTTAGGCAGTGAAGAGGATTTGGTTTCTGTTGACACCCTCAATCTATCGTCTCAGACGCGGATCACCGATGACAGTCATTATGGTTTCCATTACCAAGCGCCCCAAGGGGATTTCCAATTGGCGATGCCAAAGGAAGGCTGTGATTTAATTCCCCACGACACGACGGTTGAGTTGTTAGCCGACTATATTGCAACGACACTCGTCGCTAAAGTGCCTGGAAGTCAGTTTAAAGTGGTGGCATTTGAAGGTGTGGGTAAAGGCGCGATTGTGTCTAAGGGATAAGCTTGAGTAATGGCGTCGAGTAGACTTAAATGACTTGCTCAATGAGCCTCGGCAGATTGTCGGGGCTTTTTTGTGTCTTTATAAGCTTAGATAAAGCGCGATTGCTATTGTATGCAATACATCATTAGCTATTTACGCCGCTGTAGATCGATTTTTATGGCGGGTTAGGTTAACGTGACGCATGGGTTTAATCGGTCAGAGTTTAGTGATTCAGTGTTAGCGATGAGTCAGTGATGTGCTGGTGATGCGTTAGTGTCGTGCAGAACGCATTCAATGGGCCTTGGACCAAGTTGACCATCGATAAGGATTTTTGTGAAGATGTCTAAGAGTAGAATATTAGAAACTCAGATTTTGGAAACTACTGTTTTGAGAAACGTTTTGGGAAGAAATAAGATGTTGGGAAATCGTTTAACGGCATGGTTAACCTTGGGCTTAGTGCTTATGGCGCCTCATGTACAAGCAGCGGTGAGTTTGCAAGGCAAGCTAGAGCAAGGCGCATTAATGCGTGGTCAAGCGCCAGCGGGCACTCAGATTAGCTTAAATGGTGAAGCTATCAAGGTAACGCCTGACGGTCATTTCGCCTTTGGTTTTGATCGCGATGGCGAACTGAGCCAGCAATTAACCTTAGTTTATCCCGATGGTTTGACTGAGGTTAAGCCTTTAACGTTAACCAAGCGTGAGTACAACATTCAAAGTGTGAAGGGCATTAGCTCGAAGATTATGAAGCCCGATCCCGTCGCGCAGGAAAGAGCGGCGAAAGACACGGCGCAGGTCAAAGCGGCACGGGCAACATTTAGCGAGCAAACGGCCTTTTTACAAGAGTTTATTTGGCCTCTGACGGGGCGTATTTCAGGGGGTTATGGAAGCCAACGTATTTATAACGACGTACCCGGTAATCCACACTTTGGTGTGGATGTGGCGGCGAAAACGGGCACTGTAGTGGTGGCGCCCGCCGATGGTGTGATAAGTCTGTCTGTGCCAGACATGTTTTATTCGGGTGGGACTATGGTGATCGATCATGGTTACGGCGTGAGTTCAAGCTTTTTGCACTTGAGTAAGCTGTACGTCAACGCGGGTGAAGTGGTTAAGCAAGGTCAAGCCGTGGCTGAGGTGGGCGCAACAGGCCGTGCTAATGGCCCGCACTTAGATTGGCGAGTGAACTGGTATCAAATGCGCCTCGATCCCACGACCATAGTACCACCCATGGCAACTGTGCTGGCGAATGAGAAAGCTAACAAAGCGGCTAAAAAGGGCTAGATTCGATATACAGTTCAGGCTCACTAACATGGCGCAATGATGCGCCATTTTTTATGATTCTTATCGTTAGCACTCAGTGAGTTGGATTGTTCTAGACTCGTTTCAACTGTCCGCTTGCATATGATCGGTTTCAACCGCTTAGCTTAAAAAGATTACTTCAACAATGGATGATCGGCGGGTAGCTGGCGGGTGATCCACAAAATCAGTTTGTGTTTCATGTTTGGCCCATCTTCTTTATCTTTGGCCAGTGGCTGGATTAAGTTGTCTGTGACCAATAAACGGTAAATACATTCCACTTTGTCTTTGGGCGAGATGCCCTTGTCGAAGTCCGCATATCCGCGTTTTTTGGCATAGCCTACGCCGATTTCCATGGCGAACTTCAATATTTGCGCTTCGTTCTTGTGTGGCTTCATTGGCGATCCTCTGTTTGCACATCGAATCCATCAAGTGGACTCGATAATGTGTGCCTGATGGCATCTGCGAGTTATACGTCCTAAGTTACGCTAAATATGCTGTTTTCTAGATTTAATTTTGGTAATTTTTGATGAAACTATCAAAAAAAGGGCCTAAAGATGATCTGGATACTGAGTCTGAACACTGAACCTGATTGATATAGTCATCAACAGATTTGTTCGTTAAGACAAGTGCGGTAAGTGCCAATGGAAATCTAAGCTCAATGCTATCTTCTTGCAGATATTAAGCCTGCCTAAAACACCTTCGCTATATTTGCTCGCTGGCGATTACCGCTTTTATGCCATGGGGATGCACTTTAATGCACACATCATCGCGTTTAAAGGCGATCGTCGGATTGGCTAAACGCTCTTTATCTCCTTTGGGCGAGCTCATCTTAATTTTTATCCCAGCAAGGGATGCTAAGCCTTGTGAGTTCAAGCCTAGTGAGCTTGACGGAACAGGCTCAGCAGCCTGTTCTGATGGTAGCAAAGCGCTGAGTTTGGGACACAGGGCGAGCAAATCTTGGCTCAGGGTATCGCACTCTGTCGCTTTTGAATCAATAACTAGCTCTATGTGTTCCCAGCTTTCCTGCGGATAGACTTTGTCGCTGGGGTAGGGAAGTTCAACACAGGCAATGCTGAATTGACCGAGCGTGAGTGGGGTATCCAGTTCGATAATCAGAATCGTACGGCCATTGATGATGTTGTCTGAAATGATCTTACCTACGCAGCTAAAGGCATCGCGCAGGGCATCGGCACTGGCAATGGAATTGACGCGCAGCGCGACATGATCGCAAACCAGTGCTTTATCCGCTAAGTCTAAGGTTTCAAGCAAGGCTAAAATTTGAGCTTCGAAGGCGGGCCAGCTTCGGGTTAATTGCTCATAGCTGATGATTGTGCTCTGCGGCGTGGCAGCTTGATTGGATGATGACATATAGGCTCCAAGGCATGTGTATTGCCGTTAGTTTTTATCCCTTACACAAAATCACGGGGAAAATACAGCTAACGATATGATGTAAATGGCTAAATAAAAACGCCCATTAAGCTGGGCGTGTTTGATGTCGTGACATTATCTATTCGGCGTGTTGCCATGGCTAAGTAGGCTAAGGTTACGGCCAAATTTCAATTGGCGTTCCTTCATCGACGACTTTCCAAACTTCATCCATTTCGGCGTTGGTAATCGCGATACAGCCATCGGTCCAGTTGTATTGCTGGGCTTGTTCTGGCGACAGCGGCGACTTAGGGTTCTGACCGTGGATCATGATCATGCCACCGGGTCTAATGCCTAAAGCTTTGGCTCTGAGTTTATCTTCTTCGTTGGGATAGGAAATATGGATCGATTTATAATAGGCACTGTCGGGCTTTTTATAATCTAAGGTATAACGCCCCTGTGGTGTGCGTTGATCGCCTTCCTTTAATTTGTGTCCTGCGGGCAAGTCACCCATAGCAATGCGATATTGTTTGAGTATTTTGCCATCGCGCAATAAAGCCATACTGGATTCGGATTTTGTGATCACCACAAGATCCACTTTACCCATGCCAGAGGCATGTAATACGGGTGAAACGAGTGCCGCGATAGTCACAGTGAGGGAGGTCAATGTGGAAAGTAGGGTGGCGCGCATGAAGTCCTCGAAAATTAACACTAGTTGTTGGCTTTTTTCGGCATCATACCGCAATTTTATCCTGCTGTGAGTAGATAATTTTGAGCTGAGTGCAATTGCATGGCAGACTCGTGGGATATTTATGGTGTAATACCAATCGTATTAAATATCTGTTCATTCAGCAGGAGTTCAACGCGCTTTAGACAAGGCGAAGGCTTGAAGGCATAGTGGTGCTCTGTCGAAAGCCTTAAACGCAGTATAAAGCGCGTTGCCATGCCGTTAACATCAGCCGCCCTTCGGGAGCCTCACAGGCATCCCACTCCCGTGTTGCATTGACTTAAAAGGGAATAACCATTTCTGCGTCAATACGCCTTGGATTGAGATGCCTGTGAGGCTTTGAACTGATTAGATATTTAATGTGATTGGTATCATCCCAGTGTTACTTAGTTTGTTGCAAGGAAGTCAAAGTTTGTATGTCTGAAAATATCGAATCCGAAAGCCCATTAAAACGTCAATTACGTACCATTATTTTTGGCACTGATACCCCCGCTGGCCGCTATTTTGATATCGCCTTAATGGTGTGCATTGTGCTGAGTGTCGGTTTGGTGTTCCTCGATACGGTGGAAATGTTCCATCGTGAATATGGGCAGATTATTCGCGTCTTGGAATGGGTTTTTACTGTCATCTTTACCATTGAATATGGTCTACGTTTGTACTGTGCGACTCATCCTGTGCTATATGCCCGCAGTTTTTATGGCGTAGTCGATTTATTATCGGTATTGCCAAGTTATCTGGCGTTACTGATCCCTGGCGCTAACTTTACCTTAGTCATCCGGATACTGAGGTTATTTAGGATTTTCCGCGTACTCAAATTACTGCGTTATTTGAGCGAAGGAAATGTGCTGCTTAGGGCGATGATGCAGTCGAGCCGTAAGGTATTTTTGTTTTTCTTCTCGGTCAGTTTGATCGTTATGGTGCTCAGTGCGGTAATGTATGTGGTTGAAGGGCCTGATAATGGTTTTAGTTCAATTCCTAAATCTGTCTACTGGACGATTGTAACGATTACCACTGTCGGTTACGGCGACATCACCCCTAAAACTGGATTAGGACAGGCGATTGCGGCTTTTACTATGCTGATTGGTTACTCGATTATCGCGATCCCAACGGGGATTTTAACTGCGGAGATCTCCCAAGAAGTAGGGCGTCATCGAGATTTACGCTCGTGCAATCAATGCCATAAAACCGGTCACGATCTTGATGCCATGTACTGTAGCCGTTGCGGATGCGAGTTAGATAGCCTAGATGCCCCCGTTGAAAAAGGCGCTTAGTCATAGCGTTGGCTGACACTTATTATTTTTTGCAGGTAAAACACACGTATGACGCAAGCTAAGTTTGTTGAAGGCCCCATATTACGCCACATCTTAGTGATGAGTTCGACCGCCGCGGTGGGGATTTCTGCCTTATTTGTGGTGGATTTACTGGATATCTTTTTCCTGAGCTTATTGGGGGAGCATGAGCTTGCTGCGGCTGTGGGTTATGCGGGCAGTATCTCCTTTTTCACGACGTCCATTGGGATAGGATTATCAATTGCTTTAGGCGCTTTAGTGTCTCGCTCGATTGGCGCAAAAGATGTGGTGCTGGCAAAGCGGTTATTGCTCAATAGCGCAGTGGTGACAACGCTGATTAGCGTGCTGGTGGCCGCGGTGGTCACTACCTTCATCCCTGAGTTGGTTGCCTTAGTGGGCGCGAGTGGCCATACGGCTGAGCTCGCTGCCAGCTACTTGTATATCTTAGTGCCTTCCTTGCCCTTTATTTGTCTTGCTATGGCGCTCGGCGGGGCTTTGCGCGCCGTGGGTGATGCAAAGTTATCCATGATGTCGACCTTAGCGGGCGGCGGAGTCAATGCCGTACTCGACCCGATTTTTATCTTCATGTTCGTCATGGGGATAGAAGGCGCGGCATTGGCATCCGTCTTAGCGCGGGTGGCGGTATTTGTGATTGCTGGTCGCGGCGTTGTAGTTAAGCATAAGTTGTTAGGTCATTTCGATAAGGCGCATTTTGTCGCCGATCTTAAACCCATTTTTGCCATTGCGGGACCTGCGATGTTAACCAATGTGGCGACGCCTATCGGTAATGCCTTTGTGACCCGAGCCATTGCCGATTTCGGTGACGCTTATGTGGCTGGCTGGGCGGTATTAGGGCGCTTAATCCCAGTGACCTTTGGGATGATCTTTGCGCTCTCGGGCGCGATTGGCCCTATTGTTGGGCAAAACTTCGGTGCGGGGCAGTTTGACCGAGTGCGCGAGAGTTTAACCCGCGCCATCCAGTTTTGTACTGTGTATGTGTTGGTGATGTCTCTGTTGCTGTTTGTGCTTAAGTCGCATTTGGTCAATGTGTTTGATATGAAGGGTGACAGCGCCGATCTTATCCACTTCTTCTGCAGTTATATCGCGGTATTCTTTATCTTTTCGGGGATTTTATTTGTGGCAAATGCGTCCTTTAATAACCTCGGCAAGGCTAAATATTCCACCCTGTTTAACGTCGGTAAAGCCACCTTAGGCACAGTGCCTTTTGTGTATTTTGGTGCACTCTGGGGCGGAGTTTACGGCGTATTGATTGGGCAAATATTAGGGTCTATTTTGTTTGGCACCTTAGGTGTGTGGGTTGCTTATCGTTTAGTGGATAAAGTGGCGGCGCAGGCACAGTTTTCCGCGATGGCGAATGTCGGTGGTGTCAATGCTGTTCCCCGCAATGTTGCGCTGACTGAGGAAGAAGAAATCGCTAACTGTGTGGCGGAGAACTTGCCGAGCGCGACTAATCCGCTTTCATCCTCCTGCGTGCAGATGGCGCAATTAACCGAGGAGCAAGAGAGTGAGTCGGTATTGCCGATAACGTATTTGGAAGAAGGTAAAAAGCCGAACTGACTTTAGAGGCTATGTGGTTTGCCAAAGCCGGCTAGCAGCGCGAACTTAGGAACGCAGAAAAACAAAATGCCACAAGATTGCTTGTGGCATTTTTGTTTGAAGCGGCGTTTGCAGCTAATCTAGTCGGGTTAACAATGCACAACAATACGCCGCTAGAAAGCGTTATTCTGCGGTACGCTTATTCTTCAATGCTTGGCGCGTCTTGTTGGCCTTCGACTTGTTCAGTCGTAGCTTCTACTGCCGCCATTTTTGCGCGATCGGCCTTAGAGATGTAACCTGATTTCGCTGGCGAGCCGATAGTCACGGGATCGACTTTATTCAGTCTGGCCTTAGCGCGTTTAGCTATTTTCTTGATGATCTTTTGTTTCTTGTTCATGACGTCTCTAATTTCGTTTCGCACCCGCTATGCGCAGGAATATGAGGCCAAGGGCTCAATTGAGGGCGGATTCTAACTCAATCTGAGCTAACTGACTATGTTTTGCTGAATTGTTTTACTGAAAACTGTCGAAAAGAACCGCAACTTTTTGGCGGTCAATTTTGCAATAGCGCGTTTTCACGGAGTTTGACTCAATGGGCAGTACAGGGATGAGTGCAATCGATGTCGAGTATTTTGCGCTACCTGCTGTCAGTAGGCGTTAAAAGCCATTATATTGCCCCGCATTATTAGTTCAATAAACTGACGCTAATGTCATTTTTATTGCTCCTGTACTACCCGAGGATAAGCTGTGTTACTTAATAAAATCACTTTTTTCGAGCGTTTTGAACACGATATCTTAAGTGGCGCGAAAACCATTACCCTGCGCGATGAAGCCGAATCTCATGTGATAACGGGGCAAATTCTGCCTGTTTCCACCTTTGAAACTGACCGTTGGTTTTGTGATATCCAGATTATCGATGTCACGCCAGTAAAGTTAACTGAGCTCACCGAGATGCATGCCAAACAAGAGAATATGACTCTGCCACAGTTACGCGATGTGATTGCCGAGATTTACCCCGGTCTTGAGCAATTGTTTATGATCCGTTTTAGGATTTTGCCGCAGTAATTTGTCGCCGTAGTATGTCGCAGCAATGAGCGTTGTAAGATGTTCTGGCTCGATTCATAAATAGAAAAGGCTGCGCTGCAGCCTTTTGGTTCATTGTTTTAATGTCATGTGCTTCAAAAGCAAATTCAGTTGTTTAAGCTGGCTACACTGTCCAAGGTAGTAGCTTTTGAGCGACGCGGTCGGCTTGGCCTAAACGAATGGCGGCACGATGGCGCATTCGATACAAGGCTTGGTAGCACAAGGGCACTAAGTACAAGCTAGTCAAAGTCGAGAACGACAAGCCACCAATAATGGCGATTGCCATGGGGTAATATGGCGGGCCGCCGCCCCCGATTTGGGTATCACCCATCGCCAGTGGAACTAAGCCCAACACTGTGGTGCCCACTGTCATCAATACTGGCCGCAAACGCGTGATACACACGTCTCGAATGGTGGCGGACAATTTGTCGAGATCCGGCGTCATCTGGTTAATTTGATCCACCAGAACTATGCCGTTATTCACTACAATTCCCATTAAAATCAATATGCCTATCATGGCCATCACTGAAATAGGCGTGCCTGTGATGAACAGCGCCCAGAATACCCCTGTGATCGAAAATAGGATTGAAGTGATAATCGCCGTCGGTAATAACAGAGACTCAAACAGCGCCGCCATAACGATGTAAATCATCGCAACAGCCAATAGCATATTGGTTGCCATCACATTCTGATCTTCATCTTGACGCTCGAATCCACCGCGCAGTGAATAGTCGTAGCCATTAGGGAAATGGATATTTTCCATCACTTGCTTGATCTTAGTTTGCGCTTCTTCCGTGGTGAGGTTTTCTAAGTTTGCGCCAATCGACAAAGAGGTTTGGCGATTAAAGTGCTTGATCGTATCGAAGCGAGGTTGGATCTCAATCTTCGCTAAGTTATCTAAGGTGTACACCCTTTGGTCGATGCGCACTATTGGTAACTGCTTGAGTTTTTCGAGCGACTTTTGCCACTCTTTCTCATAGGCCATTTCGATGCGCAGTTCGCCATTGGGATCGTGGCGGAACGAGCGCAGCGGTGAACCGCGCAGTGCCATAGAGATACTCGAAGCGATTTCATTGAGTTTTAAATCTAACCGCGCCGCCATTTGCCTGTCGATGCGGATAACCACTTCCTGTTGCGCACCGTTAAGCTCAGAGCGAACGTCTTGCATTCCTTTGATATTTTGCAGCAAAGGGATCACTTGTTCGCTTAAGTTAATCAGCTCAGAGGTTGAGCGCCCTGTGAGCGTCACGCGCACACCAGAGTTGTCATTGCCCCAACCAAATTGCGGTTTGGCGATCGAATACTTAGGAAAGCCGCTACGGATTTTCTTTTTCAATTCATCCAGTGGCATAGGTAAGTCTTTCTTCAGCAATATCACCGATGAACCGTCGTCGGATGAATAGTAGCTGTAGACAGAATCAATATGAAATTCCTCTTTATTTTTATAAAGATACTCTTCCATTTGATTGACCATAGCTTCAGTCACATTGAGATTATGCCGACCTTCCACTTGGTAGTTGATGTAAATCCGCTCCTTGCTCTGGCTGTCTTCTTGATCCTGTTTGACCATCGACAGCGGCAGGGCGGTAGAGGCGAGAATGGCCACCGCAATCAAGCCTGAACGCCAAGGCCTCAGCAATACCCAGTTAAGCGTATTGTTGTAGAAGCGCTGTAACTTACCGGCATCCTTCTCGGGCGCGATATCGAAGTGGAACTTAGTTAACATCAAAGGGATCAATGTTTTAGCAACCAGTAGTGATGCCGCAAGCGAGATACAAATCGCTATGGCAACATGCTCGAGGAAAATTGTCAGTTCCACTTTCACGCCAAAAATATTGGGTAAAAATACGATGGCAGTGGTCATAGTGCCCGCCAATACGGCGAGGGACACTTTATCGACCCCAGTCATCACTGACTCTTCATTATCCTTGGGTGATTTGCCTTGTTTCTCCTGCAGCACGCTCTCGGTCACCACCACAGCGTTATCAATTAACATACCAATGGCGAGCAAGAGTCCCATCATAGACAGGATATTCAAGCTGTAACCGAGTAAATACATGGCGGCGAGCGTCATACCGATGGAAATCGGCACAGACGACACGACCACTAAGGTCATTTTCAGATTACGCAGGAACAAGTACAGCACCACAAAGGACAGCAGGGCGCCGATTAAACCCGAAAACAGTAAGTCCATCAGGGATGATTTAACCCCAGAGGCTTGATCTTCCATGATAAACAAACGAATACCTTGGAACTGTTGATCTTGCTTCGCTAGTTCGATGACTTTTAGTACGCGTTCAGACACTTCGACTAAGTTAGCACCTGATTCCTTAAACACATCTAAACCGACAGCATAATGCTGATCTAAATGGCGACCTTCGATACGCTCTGGCAAGGCAAACTGCACATCTGCAATATCGCCTAAGGTCAATCCTGGGATCAGCACCAGTGCTTTGATATCTTCAAGGTTTCTAAACTCGCCCTTCGGCGACACTTGGTAAACGATGTTACTGGCCCTGAGTGTGCCAGCGCTAATCACAAAGTTTTCTCTGCCGAGGCGAGCTTGCAAGTCGGTGGCTGAAAATCCACTGGCGGCAAGACGGTCGGCATTGATGCGCACTTCAATCTGCTTTTGTTCAACGCCGTACAGGCTGACCTTAGAGACACCTTCAACACGTTCAAGCGGACGTTTAAGCTGTTTATCGAGTAAATCGAATGCGCCTGACAGCTCGCGGTCGCTCGATATACGTATCGTGAGCACAGGCATGTCGGCGGTGGAGAATTGGCGGATAAAGACTCGCTCAACATCCTTTGGCAGTAAATGCCGAACCGCATCGATTTTTTCCCGCGCTTCTAGGCTCTTAGTCGCAACGTTTTCACCCCACTTCATGTTGATTTCGATTTCAGAGCCTTCTTGGGAAGATTCTGATTCGAGCTCATCAATCCCACCCATAGTGGCGAGGGATTCCTCCAGCACTTTAGTGATATCGCGCTCCACTTCAGCGGGGGTTGAGCCCTTGTAGGGCACTTGCACCACAATCTGCGGAATATCGATACCGGGGAACATTTCCAGTGGTAACAAACGACTCGAGGCGAGACCAAACAGCAAGATAGCAAAGAAGAACATGCTGGTGGTCACGGGACGCTTAATGGCTAAACGGGTGAGGTTCATGGGCGAGCCTCCTCAACGTCATGCGCGATATTTGTGGCTGCAACGTCATACACTTTACGGTCGAACAGGGCATAGAGCACTGGTAGCACAATTAAGGTCAGTAAAGTGGATAAACTCAGACCAAAGATCACTGTAATCGCCATAGGTGCACGCACCTCTGAACCATCGCCTAACCCCAGCGCCATCGGCAATAAGCCTAAGGTGGTGGTGAGCGTTGTCATCATAATGGGGCGTAGGCGCGATTTAGCGGCGGCGCGAATAGCATCGAGTTTTTCAACGCCTTCACTGCGCAGTTGGTTGATGCGATCCACAAGCACAATCGCGTTGTTCACCACGATACCCGCCAACATGATAAGGCCGATAAACACCACCACACTCAAATGGGTTTGGGTGATATATAGGCCCAGCACGCTGCCCGCCAATGCCATGGGTACGGCAAAGAGGATAAGCAAGGGATGCAGCAGTGACTCAAACTGACTCGCCATCACTAAATACACTAAGAAAATCGCTAAGATAAGGGCAATTTTGAGTGACTGGAATGAGTGCTCCATTTCCTCATTTTGACCACCAAATCGGGCTTGAACCGAAGCGGGTAGTACCTGTTGCGACAGTATTTGCTGCGCCTGTGCCACCGCATCGCTTAAGTCACTGTAGGCGAGGTTAGCCGACACCAGTGCCACACGTTGCTGGCTGATACGGTTAATCGCCGAGGGGCCTAATTCTAATGACACTTCGGCAACCGCACTTAAAGCAATAGGTTGGTTGCTGTTCGGGTTGATAATTAAGGCATCGATATCGCTGATTTGATCGCGCTCGGCGAGTTCACTGCGCACCAGAATATCAATCTTACGATCACGTACCGTGTATTGGCTGGCAATGGTACCGCCAACGCGCTGAGCAATGCGGTTCGCAACTGTTGGCGCATCCATTCCGAGCGCTGCTAACCTTGCATGATCGAAACGGATACTCAGCTCAGGTTGACCATCGCGCAGACTGGTATTCACGTCAGCAAAACGATCCGATGCGGATAATGCTTTGACTAGGCTATCGGCACTGCGCTTCAGCAAGTTCAAATCGTAGCCAGTGAGCTCAATCTCCAGTGGCGTTTTGAAGCTGAATAACTCAGGTTGCTCGATTTTTGCTTCAAGTTCAGGAATGCGGCGCGCGGTATCACGCAGCACTTGAGTGATCGCGTTATAGGCACTGTGATCTGTCAGCACCACTTGTAAGCGGCCCCAGTTTTCACCACCTCGAGCAGTATCCGAGGTCATCAAACCACCGCTACCGGCTTGGCTATAGGCATGTTTGACTTCGGGTCTGTCCTTGATGGACAACGCGAGTTGTTGCAATACCTTGTTGGTTTCGCTCACAGCCGTACCTGGTGGCAGTAGGATCTCCACATAAAACTCGCCCTGATTCATCGGCGGAATAAGCTCCATACCAAGGCGAGGTAACAGGCTAATACATGCGCCCGTTATCGCAATGGTGAGCAGCAGTGTGGTCATTTGTTGACGCAGCGCCGAGGCCAGCAGCTTGTGATAAACCTTCTCGATACTGTGGTAGACAAAGTTAAACCCTGAACTCAAAGGACGCATGATAAGACCGATTAGCCAGGAGAAGAAGCGGCCTAAAATCAGCACTAAGGTCAGTAATGCACTCGGTAAGTAACTAAACATTAATAGAATCGGGAAGGAGAACACAGTCGCGCTGTAGTGCTTAAGTTTACCCATTTTAGTGGTGGGTTTATCCTTTGGCGTGGTTTTTATCAGCGCGGGTAAGGTTTTAAAGCCTTCGCGTGATGCCAGCATAGGGATAGAGGTTAAGGCGACTAACAGCGAGGCTAATAAAGCAAAGGTGACCGTCAGCGCTTGGTCGGAGAACAGGGCACCGGCAATCCCATCGACAAACACTAATGGCACAAACACCGCAAGGGTCGTCAGTGTGGAGGCGAAAATCGCGCCAGCTACTTCTTTCGTGCCTGTGACTGCGGCGTCTAACTTACTCATGCCTTCGCTGCGACAGCGGTCTATGTTCTCTAATACCACAATAGCGTTATCGACTAATAGGCCAATGGCCAGCGCGATACCGCCTAATGACATGATGTTTAAGCTGATATCGGCAAAATACATCATGTTAAAGGTGGCGATGACTGAAAAGGGAATCGAGATGGAAATAATCAGTGTCGGGATGATGTTACGTAGGAACAGGTAAATCACCAGCATAGATAATAAACTGCCCATCAGCGCCGAAGAGGTGACTTCACTGACCGCACTTTCGATAAACTCGGATTGATCGTAAATCACTTCGAGTTTGTTTTGCTTAGGATCTTGATTAATTTTGACGAGTTCATCGCGCAGTTTTTTGGCGACGGCGACAGTGTTAGCATCACCTTCTTTATAAATCGCCAGTTCAATCGATTCTTGGCTACCGATGCGGGTGATATCACTGCGCTCTTTATAGGCATCCGTAATCGTAGCGACTTCGAATAAACGTACTAAGGTTTGCTCGTCGCGATAGACGATCACTTGGCCAAGTTCTTCCAATGAATTGAATTGGTTAAGTGTCCGCACTAAGTATTCGCGATCACCTTGGATCACTTTACCGGCAGAGAGGTTGATGTTTTCCTCATTAATACGACGTTTAATGTCGTCGGCATTGAGATTAAGTTGCGATAGTTTTTCTTGATTGAGCTGAATGTGTACTTCTTGCTCTAGGCCGCCGGATAAACGCACGGCGGCGACCCCAGAAAGCGCTTCTAAGCGACGCTTAAGCTCTTCTTCTGCGTAGGTGCGCATTTGCTTAAGATCGGCTTCTGAAGCATTGGGCACAGACAACGCGAGACGCATAATCGGGTCAAGGTTGGGGTTAAAACGCAGTAATAATGGCTTTTTAACGTCCAAAGGCAGGGCGATAGTGTCGAGTTTTTCGCGCACATCTAAACTCGCCATGTCCATTGTGGTGCCCCATTCAAACTCGAGAACTACATCTGACATACCTGAGCGCGAAATAGAGCTGATTTTACGTAAGCCTTTGACCACGCCAACGGCTTCTTCAATGGGTTTTGAGACGAGCTGTTCAACTTCTACAGGCGCCGCACCGTCATACATAGTGCGAATGGTTAATGTGGGATAGCTTAAGTCTGGCAGTAACTTCACCGCTAAGCGGGAAAAACCCACCATGCCGAATAAAATCACCGCCAGCATGAACATCCATACCGTGACTGGCCGTTTAACGGAAGTGCTGATAATTGACATGAAAGGCTCCTATCAGTTCTTAGCGGAAGCAAGATCGAGTGGGGTGATCACTTCGACTAAGGATTGGTCTTTCAAGTTTTGCTGGCCACGGGTCACGACTTGTTCACCTGGGTTAATGCCTGCAATCACTTCTACAGAGTCACCTTCACGGTAGCCAATTTCAACTTCACGGCGGTTAGCATTAGTGCCATCGATAACATACAGAGCTTGCCTGTTATCTTGGTTTATCAGGGCGCTATAGGGAACGGTAATCACGTTTTCATGGGTGTCATACTTAAGCTCAACACGGGTAAACATCCCTGCTTTTAGGCGCGCCTCTTGATTCGGTACGGCTAATGTCACTTTAAACGTGCCGCTTTGTGGGTCAACAATCGGGCTTATCCGTAGCACTTTGGCATGGATAGCATTTTTACTTTGTTGATTACTGAACACTTGTGCTTCTTGGCCGAGTCTTAAGCTGGCAAGTTGTTGCTCTGGCAGATGGACTATACCGTGGAGTTCATCTTGATTGACTATGTAGAACAAGTCGCCAAATTCCTTCGCCATGTTGCCTGCTTTCACATAACGTTTAGCGACGACACCGCTGATAGGGGACAGTACGCGGCTTTCTCTAACTTGTAGCTCGGCAAGATCTTTCTTAGCGATGGCGGCTTGCAAGTTATATTCAAGTTTGGCCATCGAATCTGCGCTGATAAATTCTTTGTTGCCCATTTTCTTCAGACGATTCAATTCCTGCTCAATGATTTTAACTTCGGCTTCTGAGCGGTCTAAATCGTATTGCTGTCTTTTGGCATCGATAACGGCGAGCACTTGACCCTTCTGCACGCGGTCACCTTCTTCAACGGCTAGTGATTCAATGAGTCCAGAAATGCGGCTGACGACATTGGCTTCTTGAGGCGCTTCTAAGGTGGCTGTCGTGCTGTAGAAAGATGAAACGTTTCCTTGCATCACTGTGGTGGTTTCGACGGGAATGGCATATTTTTCTTCTTTTTTTGCCACTTCTTCCTTACCACAGGCTGCTAGCATTGAAATCATTAGCAGGGGTAGGGCGAATTTAGCAATGTTTGACTTTTCCATAAGTGTGTTACCTGTTGTCTTTATTGTGATGCCATTTGATAGCAGAAACCGTGCCAACATTAAATATAGCTTAATTTCATATAGTTAAGCTGTATTTGAGTTAGGGCTAATGTGTGGATTTCACTAAATGTAGCTAAAAAGTTTAAAAAGTGATGAGAATAACTAAAGGCGGTTAACAGCGGTTATGCAAGTAGGCAATTGCAACAATGTATTTTGTCTAACAAGGGGAGCGTAAAAGGGGATTTTTTGATATGAAAAAAGCGCCCTCAGGCGCTTTTTAATGCGTAAGTCGTGGGACTTAGCGTTTGTCTTGTGCGACGAAATCACGCGCAGTTTCGCCAGTATATAACTGACGTGGACGGCTGATTTTGTGGCCTGGTTGATCTAACATTTCTTTCCAGTGTGCAATCCAGCCTACAGTACGTGCCAGTGCGAACAGCACAGTGAACATACTGGTTGGAATACCAATGGCTTTCATGATGATGCCAGAGTAGAAGTCGACGTTTGGATACAGCTTCTTAGAAATGAAGTATTCGTCTTCAAGCGCAATGCGCTCAAGCTCCATTGCCACATCCAATAGTGGATCTTTAACTTTCAGTTCTTTCAGCACTTCGTGACAGGTTTCACGCATAACTTTGGCACGTGGGTCAAAGTTTTTGTAAACACGGTGTCCAAAGCCCATCAGACGGAATGGATCGTTCTTGTCTTTAGCACGTTCAATGAATTCAGGAATGCGGTCAACTGAACCGATTTCTTCTAACATTTGCAAACAGGCTTCGTTAGCGCCGCCGTGTGCTGGGCCCCAAAGAGACGCGATACCCGCTGCGATACACGCAAATGGGTTAGCACCTGAAGAACCCGCTAAACGTACGGTTGAAGTCGATGCGTTTTGTTCATGATCAGCATGTAAAATGAAGATCCTGTCCATTGCACGTTCAACGATAGGATTAACTATGTATTCTTCACATGGCACAGCAAACATCATGCTTAAGAAGTTGCCCGCATAGCTTAAGTCATTACGTGGATACACGAATGGCTGGCCTGAAGAATACTTGTAGCACATGGCTGCTATCGTAGGCATTTTTGAGACTAAGCGATAAGCGGCGATTTCGCGGTGACGTGGATCGTTAACATCCAGAGAGTCTTGGTAAAATGCAGATAATGCACCCGTCACACCACATAACATGGCCATAGGATGAGCATCACGACGGAAACCTCTAAAGAAGAAGGCTAGCTGCTCGTGAACCATAGTGTGGGTTTTAACTGTATGTACAAACTCAGTATATTGCGCTTTCGTCGGCAGTTCACCGTAAAGCAGCAGATAACACAGGTCTAGGTAATCGGAGTCAACGGCGAGTTGATCGATCGGATAGCCACGGTGTAACAATATACCCAGATCACCATCAATATAGGTAATTGCAGATTCACAGGAGGCAGTCGCAAGAAAACCTGGATCAAAAGTGAAGTAACCTTTGCTCCCAAGTTTACTGATGTCGATTACGTCAAAACCAGCGGTTCCCTGCTTTACTGGCAATTCTATCGAGTCGTTCCCTGGTAATTCTAATTTGGCTTTTAAATCAGCCATACCCCGTTCTCCTTACTTAGTTCTTATCTGTGAGTGCGGCATGTCAAACCGCCATTACTTTACAGCCATTCTAGATCACATTTCAATTTAAATAAGCGTTTAAATTTGTTAGACCATGGTATAAATGCCTTTACTTTCCCATGCGGAACTGGCACTTACAGTAAAAATTCGTCAAAAAAACATAATTTGCATTCTGTGATGTTTGTATTTGACATTTGCCGCGAGTATACTTGCCTCGCCCAATAAGGGCCGCAAACAACGATTATAAAGCACCCTTTGTTTACATGTTAAATGAGTGCGTGCTCAGATAGTTAACTGTTTGTTTAAACTTTGCTTTTGTGTTTACTTTTGCCGTGATTCACATCCCAGTTTAAAGTTCGTACAAAAGCGGTTCACATAACAAAAAAAATGCTCAATGGAGCTGAGTGAGCAGAACGTGAAAAAGCAAAGACCTGTCCATTTAGATCTGCAGACCATTCGCTTTCCTGCAACAGCGATTGTGTCAATTCTTCACCGTGTTTCCGGTGTCATCATGCTGTTCGCAGTTGGCATTCTCATTTGGTTGCTAAATTCATCTTTAGCATCAGCTGAAAGTTTCGCTGGCGTACAATCTCTATTTGATAACTTCGTTATGAAGTTCATCCTGTGGGGCATTATGACTGCACTGGCGTATCACTTGTTTGGTGGCCTGCGCCACTTAGTAATGGATACCGGTCGTTGGGAAGAATTGTCATCGGGTGCCGCATCAGCGAAAGCTGTATTTGCCTTAACGGTAGCCTTTTCAATCATAGCGGGGATTTGGGTATGGTAACCAATGCAGCAAGTTTTGGACGCAGTGGTGTTCATGACTATATTCTACTACGCGCTAGTGCAGTGATCCTCGCCTGTTACACCATTTTCTTGGTTGGCTTTATTGCATGTAGTTCCCCTCTCACCTACGACGTCTGGCATAGCCTTTTTAGCGCTCTGCCGATGAAAGTGTTTACACTTCTGGCGCTGGTAGCATTATTAGTACACGCTTGGATTGGTGTATGGCAAGTGCTGACAGATTACGTCAAGTGCACGTCGTTACGTGGTGTTTTACAGTTCACCTTTGTCGTTACCGTATTTTGTTATTTAGCGGCCGGCATTGTTATTGTGTGGGGTGTCTAAGTGAGTATTCCAGTACGCGAATTTGATGCTGTAGTGATCGGTGCCGGTGGCGCTGGTATGCGTGCAGCGCTGCAGATTTCCAAAGAAGGTAAAAGCTGTGCGCTTTTATCAAAAGTATTCCCAACTCGTTCTCATACCGTATCTGCGCAGGGTGGTATCACCGTTGCGTTAGGTAACGCCCATGAAGATCATTGGGAACAGCATATGTACGATACCGTGAAGGGTTCCGATTTTATCGGTGACCAAGAAGCGATTGAATTCATGTGTAAAACCGGTCCTGAAGCCGTTATTGAACTTGAGCAAATGGGTTTGCCTTTCTCTCGTTTCGAAAATGGTACGATTTACCAACGTCCATTTGGTGGTCAATCTAAGAACTTTGGTGGCGAGCAGGCTGCGCGTACTGCGGCAGCTGCCGACCGTACTGGTCATGCTTTGCTGCACTGTTTATACCAACAAAACGTTAAGCATAAGACGCAAGTCTTCTCAGAATGGTATGCATTAGATCTCGTTAAAAACGATGATGGCGCCGTTGTGGGTTGTACTGCGATTGAAATTGAAACAGGCGATATCGTTTATTTCAAAGCCAAAGCAACGATTCTAGCGACAGGTGGAGCAGGGCGTATTTACGCTTCGACCACTAACGCACATATCAACACCGGTGACGGCGTCGGTATGGCAATGCGTGCTGGCGTGCAAATGCAAGACATGGAAATGTGGCAATTCCACCCTACTGGCATCGCCGGCGCGGGTGTACTTGTGACTGAAGGTTGTCGTGGTGAAGGCGGTTATCTGCTGAACAAAGACGGCGAGCGCTTCATGGAGCGTTATGCCCCTAACGCGAAAGATTTGGCATCACGTGACGTGGTAGCACGTTCAATGATGACTGAAATCCGCGAAGGTCGTGGTTTAGACGGTCCACTAGGTCCACACTGTTTACTCAAGCTTGATCACTTAGGTAAAGAAACATTAGAAGCACGTTTACCAGGCGTGTGTGAATTGTCTCGTACCTTTGCCCATATCGATCCGGCCGATGGTCCAATCCCAGTATTACCAACCTGTCACTACATGATGGGCGGTCTGCCAACTAAGGTCAGTGGTCAAGTTATTCGTAAGAATGAAGACGGCACTGAACAAGATGTTATCGGTCTGTTCGCTGTGGGTGAGATTGCCTGTGTATCTGTTCACGGTGCAAACCGCTTAGGTGGTAACTCATTGCTCGACTTAGTGGTCTTTGGCCGCGCAGCGGGTCAGCATTTAGGTAAAGCTTTGGATGAGACTGACGATCCAAAAGACGCAAGCGATGCGGATATTCAAGCATCTCTGGCGCGTCTGAATCGTTGGGAAAGCAACAAAGATGGCGAAGATCCAGCGCAAATCCGTAAGGATCTGCAACTGTGTATGCAATTAAACTTCTCTGTATTCCGTCGTGGCGATGCTATGGCTGAAGGTTTAGAGCAGTTGAAAGTGATCCGCGAACGTCTTGCAAATGCTAAATTGTCTGATAACTCTCGTGAATTCAACACTCAACGTATTGAATGCTTAGAGTTAGATAACTTAATGGCAACGGCGATTGCAACGGCTTATGCGGCTAACTTCCGTACTGAAAGCCGCGGTGCTCACTCACGTGAAGATTATTTAGAGCGTGATGATGAGAACTGGTTATGCCACAGCTTATTTGACCCTGTGACTGAAACGATGGATCGTCGTGCAGTGAACATGGCACCTAAGTTACGTGAAGCATTCCCGCCGAAGAAACGTACCTACTAGGAGTTGCAAAGATGAAATTGACATTTGCAGTTTATCGCTACAATCCTGACGTAGATACTAAACCGTATATGCAGGATTACACCTTAGAAGTGGCTGAAGGCTCTGACATGATGGTGCTCGATGCACTGATCAAGTTAAAAGAGCAAGATCCGACTCTGTCATTCCGTCGCTCATGCCGTGAAGGTGTGTGTGGTTCTGACGGCGTGAACATGAATGGTAAGAATGGTCTGGCGTGTATTACCCCAATTTCAACCTTTAAAGGCAAGAAATTAGAAATACGCCCATTACCAGGTATGCCAGTTGTTCGTGACTTAGTCGTTGATTTAACTCAGTTCTATAAGCAATATGAGAAGATCAAGCCTTACCTCATCAATGATGAGAAAGCACCAGCCCGTGAACACTTACAATCACCTGAAGAGCGTGCTCATTTAGATGGTCTGTACGAATGTATCATGTGTGCTTGTTGTTCTACGGCTTGCCCATCATTCTGGTGGAATCCTGATAAGTTTATCGGTCCAAGCGGTCTGCTTCACGCATATCGTTTCTTGATCGACAGTCGCGATACAGCAACAGAAGAACGTTTATCTGAGCTGGACGACGCCTATAGTGTGTTCCGTTGCCACGGCATCATGAACTGCGTTGACGTTTGTCCAAAAGGTCTTAATCCGACTAAAGCAATTGGTCATATTAAGTCCATGCTGTTGAAGCGAGCAGTGTAATGCGAGAACCCGAGCTGAAACCAATAATAATATAGCTCTTGAAGAGTCACTTTCTGGTAGCAGAAGGTGACTCTTTTGCGTATGTAATGGAAGACAACGCGCCGTATATCTGGACATCTAGGGGCGGCAGAAATTATGCGTCGAAGGTAATCTCTACAGACTGCATATTTAATACTATGGCTAAGCACGTGTATAAAGTTTGAAAGGAATAGAAATGCACCAAGGCATCATGAAAGCCTGGCTCGAATCATCTCACTTAAGTGGTGCAAATTCGACCTACGTAGAAGAGATGTATGAAGCCTATCAAGAAGACCCACAGTCAGTCGCTGATGATTGGCGTGCGGTATTTGATAATCTCCCTCCTGTGAACGGTGCCTCTGTTGATGCGCCTGAAGCTGCTCACTCAAAAGTACGTGATTATTTTCGCAGTTTAGCGTTAGAAGGACGCCATAAGAGCTCTGCTCGTGTGACGGATCCTGAAATGGATGCTAAGCAAGTTAAAGTCCTGCAGTTAATTAACGCCCATCGTTTCCGTGGTCACCAAGGTGCTAACCTTGACCCGCTTGAACTGTGGAAACGCGAACCCGTTGCTGATTTAGATCCTGCCTTCCACGGCCTGACTAAAGAAGACATGGATCGTGAGTTTAATACAGGTTCTTTTGCTCATGGTGGCGAAACCATGAAGCTCGCGGATTTGGTAAAAGCGCTGAAAGCCACCTACTGTGGTTCTATCGGTGCTGAATATATGCACATTACCGATACCGATGAGAAACGCTGGATCCAACAACGTCTCGAACCTTCCTTAGGTAAAGCTAACTACGATAAAAGTGTTAAGACACGCATTCTTGAAGGCTTAAACGCCGCAGAAGGCATTGAAAAATACTTAGGTGCTAAATTCCCTGGTGCGAAACGTTTCTCGTTAGAAGGCGGTGATGCGTTAGTGCCTATGATGCGCGAAATTATTTATCGTGCAGGTGAAGCGGGTACTAAAGAAATCGTTGTCGGTATGGCTCACCGTGGTCGTCTGAACGTGTTAGTGAACGTATTAGGTAAGCGTCCTGCTGAACTGTTTGACGAGTTCGCGGGTAAGCATGCTGATACCCACGGTTCGGGTGACGTTAAGTACCACCAAGGTTTCTCCTCTGATTTCGAAACGCCGGGCGGCAACGTGCATTTAGCACTGGCCTTTAACCCATCGCACCTTGAAATCGTTAACCCTGTGGTCATTGGTTCTGTACGTGCCCGTCAAGACCGTCGCGGTTGTAAGGATGGCTTACAAGTCATGCCTATTACTATTCACGGTGACTCTGCAATTGCAGGTCAAGGGATAGTACAAGAGACATTCAACATGTCTCAAACTCGCGGTTTTACCGTCGGCGGCAGCATTCGCATCGTAGTGAACAACCAAGTGGGTTTCACGACGTCTAACCATGCGGACACTCGTTCGACTGAATACTGTACTGACATCGCTAAGATGGTTCAGGCACCGATTTTCCACGTTAACTCTGATGATCCAGAAGCCGTTGCTTTTGTGTCGCAGTTAGCCGTTGATTATCGTAACGAGTTCAAACGTGATGTGGTGGTTGAATTAGTCTGTTATCGCCGTCATGGCCATAACGAAGCCGATGAGCCAAGTGCAACTCAGCCGCTGATGTATGCCAAGATCAAGAAACACCCAACGCCACGTAAGATTTATGCAGACAAGCTAATCGCTGAAAACGTGATGGCTGCTGATGATGTGACTGGTCTTATCAATAATTACCGTGATGCATTAGATCAAGGTGATTGTGTGGTGAAAGAATGGCGCCCAATGACGCTGCATTCTGTTGACTGGACACCGTATATCGGTCGTGAGTGGGACGAAGCGTATCAAGCCTCTATGTCGGCTGAGCGTTTACAAAGTCTTGCTGACAAAATGAGTTATGTGCCTGAAAGCCATCCATTGCAATCACGCGTTGCTAAGATTTATAGCGACCGTTTAGCAATGGCGAAAGGCGAGAAGCCACTCGATTGGGGCTTTGCAGAAACATTGGCTTATGCCTCGATTCTGGAAGACAACAAGCGCGTACGTATTACGGGTCAAGATTCTGGCCGTGGCACTTTCTTCCATCGTCATGCGGTATTGCACAATCAAAACGATGGCACGACTTATATGCCACTGCGCAACATCGCCGATGAGCAAGGCCCAGTTGATATTACTGACTCAGTATTATCTGAAGCCTCAGTGCTGGCATTTGAGTATGGTTATGCGACAGCAGAACCCGGCGGCCTGACCATTTGGGAAGCGCAGTTTGGTGACTTTGCTAACTGTGCCCAAGTGGTTATCGACCAGTTCTTGTCATCGGGTGAGCAGAAGTGGGGCCGTTTATGTGGTCTGACTATGCTGTTACCCCATGGCTATGAAGGTCAAGGCCCTGAGCATTCAAGCGCCCGTTTAGAGCGTTTCTTGCAAATGTGTGCTAACCACAACATGCAAGTGTGTGTGCCTTCTACGCCGGCACAGGTTTACCATATGTTGCGCCGTCAAGTGGTGCGTCCTATGCGTCGACCACTCATCGTTATGTCGCCTAAATCATTGTTACGTCATCCATTAGCGGTTTCAAGCTTGGACGATTTAGCCAGTGGTAGTTTCCAAAACGTGATCGGTGAAATCGATACGTTGGAAGCGAGCAAGGTTGACCGCGTTGTCTTCTGTAGTGGCAAAGTGTACTTCGAGCTACTGGAAAAACGTCGTAGAGAAAACATCACTAACGTAGCGTTAATCCGTGTCGAACAGTTATATCCGTTCCCACATGATGAAATGATCGTTGCTTTGGCTGATTACCAACATGTTAAAGATTTTGTTTGGTGTCAGGAAGAGCCACAGAACCAAGGTGCTTGGTACTCTAGTCAACACCATTTCTGGGCCGCGGTTCCTGCAGGTGCACAGTTAACTTATGCCGGTCGTGAAGCGTCAGCTGCGCCAGCATGTGGTTACCCTGAGTTGCACGCACATCAGCAAGAATCTTTAGTGAACAGTGCCCTGAAACTTACAATCACACTGTAGTAATAGACATTTTATAAAAGGATAGTTTTTCATGAGTATCGAAATCAAGGTACCCGTACTACCAGAATCTGTTGCCGATGCCACGATTGCCACTTGGCATGTGAAAGTGGGCGAGCAAGTTTCTCGTGATCAAAACCTGGTTGATATTGAAACCGATAAAGTGGTTCTTGAAGTGGTTGCGCCAGAAGATGGCCACATTGGCGAGTTTTTGTTTGAAGAAGGCGCCACTGTTCTGGGTGAACAAGTGATCGCTAAATTCATCGCCGGTGCTGTATCGGGCAAAGAAGTCACTAAAGCGCAAGCTGAAGCGGCTACGCCTGTAGCTGAAACTAGCGATGAAAGCAGTGATGCGTTAAGCCCATCAGTACGCCGTTTACTCGCTGAGCACAATGTTGATGCTAGCAAAGTAAAAGGCACTGGTGTGGGTGGTCGTATTACTAAAGAAGACGTTGAAGCTTTTGTTAAGTCTGCGCCTAAAGCAGCGGCGCCAGCGGCGCCAGCGGCGCCAGCAGCACCTGCTGTGGCTCCATTGGCGGCTGGCCGTAGCGAGAAGCGCGTGCCAATGACACGTCTGCGTAAGACAATCGCTAACCGCTTGTTAGAAGCGAAAAACTCTACCGCTATGCTCACGACGTTTAACGAAGTGAACATGAAGCCAATCATGGATATCCGTAAGCAATACCAAGATATCTTTGAAAAGCGCCACGGTATCCGTTTAGGCTTTATGTCTTTCTACATCAAAGCCGTGACTGAAGCGCTGAAACGTTTCCCAGAAGTCAACGCGTCTATTGATGGCGATGATATCGTTTATCACAACTACTTCGACATCAGCATTGCTGTATCAACGCCACGTGGTCTGGTAACACCAGTATTACGTGACACTGATACCATGAACTTAGCTGAAATCGAAAAAGCTGTCCGTGACTTAGCCCTTAAAGGTCGTGACGGTAAGCTGACTGTGGCTGACATGACTGGCGGTAACTTCACTGTGACTAACGGTGGTGTTTTCGGTTCATTGATGTCTACACCGATTCTTAACCTGCCACAAAGCGCGATTTTAGGCATGCATGCCATTAAAGATCGCCCAATGGCAGTCAATGGTCAGGTTGAAATCCTGCCCATGATGTACCTGGCACTCTCATATGACCATCGTATTGTTGATGGCCGTGAGTCTGTTGGTTTCTTGGTGGCGATTAAAGACTTCCTAGAAGACCCAACTCGTCTGCTGCTTGATCTATAAGCCAACTCGCTAAGAGTTTGCGCTTAAAGAAATAGCCAGACATACCCTCGTGACTGGCCCAAACGGGCCAGTTGGATTTGATTAGAAGTATACGGATAGATCATCATGAATTTGCATGAGTATCAGGCAAAATCCTTATTTGCCGAATATGGTTTACCAGTGTCAGAAGGTTTTGCATGTGATACAGCCCAAGAAGCTGTAGAAGCGGCAGGCCATATTGGCGGAAATTTATGGGTTGTTAAGTGTCAAGTACACGCAGGCGGCCGCGGTAAAGCGGGTGGCGTTAAAGTCACTGGCGATAAAGAAGAAATCAGAGCCTTTGCCGAACACTGGTTAGGCAAAAATCTGGTGACTTATCAAACTGATGAGAAAGGTCAGCCAGTTGCTAAAATTTTAGTAGAAAGCTGCACCGACATCGCTAACGAACTGTACCTAGGTGCCGTTGTTGACCGCGCGACTCGTCGCGTAGTGTTCATGGCGTCGACTGAAGGTGGTGTTGAAATTGAGAAAGTGGCAGAAGAAACGCCAGAACTCATCCACACTGCAATCATCGATCCTTTGACTGGTCCACAAGGTTATCAAGCACGTGATCTTGGCTTCAAGTTAGGTTTAAACCCAACTCAAATGAAGCAGTTCACTAAGATTTTCATGGGTCTGGCGACTATGTTCGTTGATCATGATTTCGCATTGCTTGAAATCAACCCACTGGTTATTACCACTGAAGGCAACCTACACTGCCTAGACGGTAAAATCGGTATCGACGGTAACGCACTTTATCGTCAACCAAAAATCAAAGGCATGCACGATCCATCACAGGATGATGCCCGCGAAGCTCACGCTGCTAAGTTCGAACTGAACTATGTAGCATTAGACGGTAACGTTGGCTGTATGGTGAACGGTGCAGGTCTGGCTATGGGTACTATGGATATCGTTAACTTGCACGGTGGCAAGCCAGCGAACTTCCTAGACGTAGGCGGCGGCGCGACTAAAGAACGTGTAGCAGAAGCATTCAAAATCATTCTGTCTGACAGCAATGTGAAAGCGGTTCTGGTTAACATTTTCGGCGGTATCGTACGTTGTGACATGATCGCAGAAGGTATTATCGGCGCTGTTAAAGAAGTGGGCGTTAAAGTACCTGTTGTGGTTCGTTTAGAAGGTACTAACGCTGAACTTGGCCGTGAAGTATTAGCTAAATCAGGTCTTGATATCATTGCAGCTACCAGTCTGACTGACGCGGCTGAGCAAGTTGTTAAAGCTGCGGAGGGCAAATAATGTCTGTCTTAATCAATAAAGATACCAAGGTAATTTGCCAAGGTTTCACTGGCGGTCAAGGTACATTCCACTCACAACAAGCTATCGATTACGGTACGCAAATGGTGGGCGGTGTGTCTCCTGGTAAAGGCGGTCAAACTCACTTAGGTCTGCCAGTGTTTAACACTGTGAAAGACGCTGTAGCTGCTACTGGCGCGACTGCTTCTGTGATCTATGTACCGGCACCATTTTGTAAAGACGCCATTCTTGAAGCTATCGACGGTGGCATTGAGCTTATCGTTTGTATCACTGAAGGCATTCCTACACTGGACATGCTGCAAGTTAAAGTGAAGCTTGAAGAAACTGGCGTTCGCATGATCGGCCCTAACTGCCCAGGTGTTATCACCCCAGGTGAATGTAAGATCGGCATCATGCCAGGTCACATCCACTTAAAAGGCAAAGTGGGTATCGTTTCTCGTTCAGGTACTCTGACCTATGAAGCGGTTAAGCAAACGACTGATGAAGGTTTCGGCCAATCTACTTGCGTAGGTATCGGTGGTGATCCAATTCCAGGTACTAACTTCATCGACGTATTGGAAATGTTCCAAAACGATCCACAGACTGAAGCGATCGTGATGATCGGTGAAATCGGTGGTAACGCTGAAGAAGATGCGGCTGCTTACATCAAAGCACACGTGACTAAGCCTGTTGTGTCTTACATTGCTGGTGTAACTGCACCTGCTGGTAAGCGTATGGGCCATGCTGGTGCGATTATCGCTGGCGGTAAAGGTACTGCAGAAGACAAATTTGCTGCATTAGAAGCAGCTGGCGTGACGACTGTCCGCTCGCTAGCTGATATCGGCAAAGCGCTGCGTACTCGTACTGGTTGGTAAGCTAAACCGTTCGATACTAAAAGGCGCCTAAGGCGCCTTTTTTATTGGCTGTAAAATACTAATCGGATTGTGATTGGTATAAGCTGCGAGACACAGTAAATGATAGGAATGGGATTGAGCTAACACCATGAAGACTAGATATTTTTTCTTCTACGGGTTAGATTGATGCTTCTCTGCTCGGCAGTCGCCTGCGCCATGGGCGAGCATAGCGTGAGTAGGACCATTAACCATGAGCCAAGTGCTTATGGCTTCAGTGCTGTTTCTGCAAAATATCTTGAATTCAAATTTATATCACACGGTTGCAGCTTTTTGCTGCGAGCGTATTTGTATTATGGGGCTTACCGCATTGGGGGAGGGTAAGCCACTGAGTCGATGTTAGCCTGAGTCACGGCTTGAACATCACGTTTCTTTACGAGGGAAAGACTGTGAAAACACCTAAAATCATTATTTCGGAAATCGACTTAGAAAGACTAGAGCGATTATTAGAGTCACTGCCGGCAAATGCGTTTCCGGGCAAAGCGGCATTGGAGGCTGAATTAGACAGAGCCGATATCGTGCCTGCGTCGCAGATGCCAGAGAATGTCGTGACCATGAATTCGGAAGTGAAATTTAGCGTTTCATCCAGTAATGAGACTTTCTGTTTACGGTTAGTGTATCCAAAAGACGTAAACGGCGCGGGCACGATTTCAATTTTGGCGCCAGTGGGGAGTGCACTATTAGGGCTGTCCCAAGGCGATGAGATTGAATGGCCAGGCCCTGGTGGTTCCATGGTAAAAGTGCGTATTGAAGAAATATTGTATCAACCTGAGCGCAGCGGTGACTTCCACCGTTAAGATTTATACTGGCGTAGTGTCGTTGACCTTACGCTAGTGATGACCATGCTAACGATTGGCTGATGCATCAAGCGATCCATTTTTGAAGGAGTAAAGATGATAACCCAAACTGAACGGTTAATTATTCGGCCATTTACCGAGCAAGATTGTGAAGCCCTGTATTTGATGAACAGTAATCCGGCGATGCTGAAATACATTCCCTCTGACGCTTTTACGTCTCGCGAGCAGGCGGTTGAGTTATTTCACCAGGTGATCCAAGGCGATTATCAGCAACATGGTTTTGGCCGTTGGGCGGTAGAACATAAAGCCGACAAGCGTGTGATCGGATTTTGTGGCCCGAAATTCATTCCAGAATTTAATGAAGTCGAGTTAGGTTATCGTTATTTCCCAGAGTATTGGGGCACAGGGATTGGCACTGAGGCTGCATCTGCTGCATTAGCAGAATTTAAGCGCTTTGGGATTGAACAGACGATTGCACTTATCTTAGAAGGGAATCTCGGCTCCGAAGGCGTGGCTAAGCGCGTAGGCATGCACTGGCGCGAGCAAAATGAGTTTATGGGGCATAAAGTGAATATCTACGCCAAGGTGTTATAGCGGCTTGCCTGTTCGTATCATCCAATAAAAAACCAGCCTCAGGCTGGTTTTTTGTGTCACGCTGATGAAAGCTGAAGTCGACTAAGCGTCGTTATGCTCACAGGTATCATTGGTGCAAGTGCCATACAAATATAGGCTGTGATTAGTCAGCTTAATGTTGTGTTTCATGGCAATTTCATCTTGACGACGTTCAATCATATCGTCAGAAAATTCAATTACTTTGCCACATGATAGGCAAACTAAGTGATCATGATGATGCTGAGTCGAGAGTTCGAAAACGGCTTTACCGCTTTCAAAATGGTGACGACTGACAATACCTGCATCATCAAATTGGTTTAACACACGGTAGACGGTGGCTAGACCAATTTCTTCACCCAAATCGAGCAGCTTCTTGTACAAATCTTCTGCGCTGATATGTTGGTTTTCAGGCCCTTGCATCAGTTCTAGGATCTTGACTCGTGGCAGGGTAATTTTCAAACCCGCTTTTTTTAGCGCTTGATTTCCATCTGTCATTGCTAATCTCTTGATTGCAGAACCAATAGGTTCATCCGTGGATAGTGTTTGCCATTATAGGGGCTCAGGTTGAAAACTTAAACCTTTGTTCTGGCTTTATGGGGCGATATGCAGATAAATTGTGTCAATAGGCGTTAAATCACAATATTTTACGGCAATTCAAGCATAGTTTTTGTATGGTTATACCAAGGAATAATATTCACGGCCGCCAAAGTCAGTGAGAATAATTCAAATAAATAAAATAATAAGGAATCGGCATGTACCAGCAAATTGTGGTGTTAACCGGCGCAGGGATCTCTGCTGAGTCGGGATTACGCACCTTTCGCGATCAAGATGGTCTGTGGGAAGAACATCATATTGAAGACGTGGCTACGCCAGAAGGGTATGAACGTGATGCTGAGCTTGTGGAACGCTTTTACAATAGTCGTTGGCAACAATTGCACAGTGGCACGGTTGAGCCCAATGCGGCGCACCTTGCCTTGGCAAAGTTAGAGACAGAATTTCAAGGCCAGTTATTGGTGGTGACCCAGAATATTGATGATTTGCATGAGCGTGCGGGTTCACGTCGATTGCTGCACATGCATGGCGAACTATCTAAAGGGCGCTGCCCGCGCTCACGTCAGACCTTTATTCTGCGTGAGCCTTTTGGTGTCGATAATTGTTGTACCTGCTGTATTCCTGCCCAGCGTTTACGCCCTCATGTTGTGTGGTTTGGCGAAATGCCCTTGGGGATGGACCGTATCCACGATGCGCTGGATAACTGCGACTTGTTTATTGCCATTGGCACCTCTGGTACTGTGTATCCTGCCGCAGGTTTTGTGGATACCGCTAACCATCACGGCGCACAAACGGTTGAAGTGAATATGATGGCACCCGATAGACACAGTCAGTTCCAGTATCATTTGACTGGCAAAGCGGGGGAGTTAGTGCCTCAGTTGGTCGAGACTATTTTAGCGGGCCGAGTGATTGGCAGTGAGTCGAACACATGAGTGATAGAATCGCGATAATTATGCGTGGTTTACCGGGCAGTGGTAAGTCACATTGGGTTGAAACTTATATTCTTTCCCTTCCTTTAGAACAAGCCATTGGCGTGCGCCAACGCGGCGTATTTTCGACCGATAGCTTTTTCTATCACCAAGATGAATATCGCTTCGATGCCAAGAAGTTACCTGAGTACCATCAATGTAATTTGGCGGGGTTTATTCAGGCGTTGTCTTCAGGCGAGCCCGTGGTGATTTGCGACAACACTAATCTGTGCCACTGGGAATACATGGCCTATGAAGCGGCGGCAAAAGCCTTAGGTTATCAAGTCAGAATTATGCTGATAGGCGAACCGAGTCATCCTGCCCATCAGTTGGAATGCGCAAAACGTAATCGTCATGGCGTGCCTTTGGCGCAAATTCAACGTATGGCAAAGGTATTTGAGGATTTTTAAAATAAGTGGCTTATCATCATGAGTGCCGTGACGCTTTTGTCGCAGTAAATCTGATTAGGCCCTTTACTTTACCTATGGCCTGCGATGTTTTCGTCCTGTCATTTTTGTCCTGTCATTTTTGTCCTGTCATAAGGCTGTTGTACGCTGTTTCAAACCACTGCTTTTGCATACTGTTACTCGCCATTTTCCTTATCTCTTTGACCGTGAGCCTTAAGCTTGATCCCAAAGACAGTTTATCCACTTAAGTCAGCGTATGATGGTCAATGTATAATGCGCGAACTTATGTGTGGCATTAACGAGTTAATGCTCGATTGTAGTTGGCATTATATTAATTATTGCGCGCAGGCTAAGTACATCAAAGGAAGGGGCCATGCTCACTAAAATTTTACTGACAGTCTTAGTCATTGCTGGCGCTTGGTTTTTGCTGATGAAGCGCCAGCGACAAATTGTGCCTCAGGCCACGAATATTAGCACTAAACGTTTAAATGAACCCCTGTGGCGTCGTTATTTACTCACAGGCGTGTTTGTGGTGCTCGGACTGAGTGTGCTCAGTTATAGTGTTTGGTATTGGCGCGATCAGCACAAAATAGTCACGGTAAGAATCGTGTCACCCAATGCCGATAATAACGGCGAGTATCGCGTGCGCAAAGGCGATATTTCAGATTCGAAAATGGTGACGCTCGATGGCATCCATATTCGCTTTTCGACCCAAGAACGGCTGGCAATCATCGAGACCGATTAAGGCATATTTATTTTACTAAATTATCTTTCGCGCCTTTTCATTGCCAACTTATGCGGTAAACTAGCGACAATTTTTTAGCCTGCACTTAAGTGGGATCGTTAACTTAAGTTTTTTTCAGGAGGACAAATGATTACTGCTTATGTGTATGAAAATCGTCACCTTACCGTGACAGAGCTCGGCATACTGGACAGTATTCCCGCATCGACCATTTGGTTAGATCTGTATAAACCCGATGATTCGGAGCGAGAATGGTTAAGTCATTTTTCTGTTGAAGAAGTGCCTGACGAAGAAGATATCAATGAAATTGAGGCCTCTGCACGTTTTTATCAAAACAGCGATGGCCTGCATATCAATTCGTTATTCCCCCAGCGTGTCGGCCAAGATGTACGTGGCGTTAACGTGTCCTTCAACCTTCGCACCAATTTTTTACTGACAATCCGTGAAGAAGACGTGGGTCTTATCCGCTTGCTGCGTAACTATTTACGTTTGGGCCGGTTAGATGTGTCGACGCCGCAGGAACTGTTTCTCGAATTATTTAATCTGAAAGTGGATTATCTGTCTGACTTAATCGAAGACGTCTATACAGTTCTCGAAAATGTCGGTGAGCAAGTATTTGATAACGATGAGCTTGATGATGTATTTAAGCTTATCACTCTGCAAGAGGACTCCAATGGTAAAATCCGTTTGAGTTTGCTCGATACCCAGCGTTCACTGCGTTATATGCAGCGTTACTATCGTGGCCAGCTATCCGATGAGCACTTGAAGGATTTGCGGGAAATGTTATCGGATATCGAGTCGCTGATGCCCCACAGTCAGTTTATTTTCGATAAGTTAAACTTTTTGCTTGATGCGGCCATGGGTTTCAGTGGTCTGCAACAGAACAAAATCATTAAAATATTCTCTGTTGCCGCTGTGGTGTTTCTGCCGCCGACCCTGATTGCCAGTAGTTATGGGATGAACTTTACCAGTATGCCTGAGCTTGAGTGGCAATACGGTTACCCTATGGCGATTGTGATGATGTTAGCCAGTGCCGCCGGTACTTACTTCTTCTTTAAGCGCAAGCATTGGTTATAAGTCAGGCGCTAGTAGCGTTGGTTTCTCAAACTAAAAAATAAGGGTCGAATGCAATATTCGACCCTTATTTTTATCACTGCTATTTAATCACGTTTATTCAATGACTTTTACCAACGAGTTTGACTCGATGACTTTGATTAAATGCATGAAGCCCGTTAGGCATGAATCGCTAAGTCGGTTAGCTCAATCACTGTTTACGACTATCGCCGCCAAAGTAATAACTTACTCGTTCGCGGGGATTCAGATACTCGTGGACTTTTTCGGGAAGCGCCGCAGGCGGTAAACAGCGCACTATGCTGATCCCTTCAATCTCTAAATCAACGATAGGCGCTTGATCTTTAGGGACTAACGCATCGTAAACCAATATCTTAGGGCATAGCAGCTTGCTTAAGTTAACTGACATCACCATGGCATATTGACCGCTGGATAATTCCACCACACTGCCAGGAGGATAAATGCCTAACATCTTGATCATCTTGCCAATATATTCTTGATTGAGCTTAGTCTTGTATTGCTTGTACAAATGCCCCAGAGCGGCATAGGGCATTCTGGCTTTTCCCTGTTGGCTTGGGTAACACAGGGAATCATATTCGTTCACTACCGCAATCAGTTGCGATACTTTGTCTAACGCCTCTTCCTTTAAGCCTTTGGGATAACCACTGCCATCAAGACACTCATGATGACTGGTGATGGGAGCTAAGGCCGCTTGGGGGAAATTATCGGCTAATTTGAGCAGTTCTATCCCAAGTAACGGATGCTGCTTGATGAAATTAAGCTCTGGCGCTGACCAAGGGGTCGATTTTTTAAGAATTTGTGGCGGGACTTTTAATTTACCCACGTCGTGGAATAGGGCACTGAGACCCACTGTTTCAATCTCACTTCTATCCCATTCGAGTTCTTTGGCGATTAACATAGAAAGAATCGCGACGTTCAAAGAATGGTAGTAAATGCTTTCATCTTGCTTAGCATCGCTCATTAAGTGCAGCACTAAGTTATCTGAGTTGAGCAGTTGCTCGACTATGGTATGGACCAAATCTTTGGCATCATCGACTGCATTTAAGGGGCGATTACGCAGCTTAGAGATGAGGCTACGCATCATGGCGACCGAGCGGGTAAAGTTTTGCTCGGTTTTATGAATGTCGCGGCGTAATTTCTTTTGTACTTCGATTTGTTCGGCCTTGTACTGATCCATGTCGTTTTTAAGCACATTGATCTCAGCACTTGGCGGCAATTTGATAGGGTTGACCGCATCAGCATGTAACGGGGCGACGTCACTGCGCTCTAAATCGACGATGACATGTTCGATGCCCAGATTTTTAATCAACTCGATTTGCGCAGCTTGTTTAATATGAAAGCTACTGAATAAAAAGGGATGATCTTTCCAAGCCACGGGCAAACGCACAAAGTTGCCGACTTGAAGTTGATGGACTGAGACTTTACAGCTTTTTTTCATATTCTTGTTATCGTGAAGCCTAATGTGGTTATTTTATCTCAATGATGCTGCTTTACAATTACTTAACTAACATGTCAGCATAGTAAGCCTAGAAAGTAGCCAATCCATTGAGGAAGTATGGACTTTATTGAAGTATACCCTAATGCGTTGCCGAATGACTTGTGTGACCGTCTCATTCTGGCATTTGAGCAACATGCTGGCGTTGTCGATGGACAAACGGGCAATGGCGTTGATCTGGAGAAGAAGATCAGCCGCGATTTGACCTTAGATAGTTTCGCCGACTTGCAGCCCCTCAAAAACGAACTCTTAGGTTATACCTTAAAGGGGGCGGTAGATTATTTCACAAAGTATTCAATGGCGTTAATGGGCGCGGTCGCTGTGTCTGTGAGTGATGAACAAGGCCAACCTGTAACGCTAACCCCTGCTAATTTTGCGGCGCTGGGTGCACCTAGAGCTGATGGCTTAGTCAAGTATTTGTATCGCAGTGGTAGTATTAATGTTCAAAAGTATCAGCAGAATAAAGGCGGTTATCCCCACTGGCATTCGGAGCAGTTCCCGCAGAATGGTCACAATGAAGCCTTGCATCGCGTCGTGCTTTACATGTTTTATTTAAATGATGTGGAAGAGGGCGGTGAAACCGAATTTTATTATCAGCAGCGTAAAATTTCCCCGAAAAAAGGCACTATGGTGATAGCACCTGCGGGATTCACTCATACGCATAGGGGCAATAAACCCTTGAGTGGTGACAAATACATTGCTACCTCTTGGATCATGTTCAATCGAGCTGAGCAGTTATACGCTGTGATTGCCTGATAAAGTTCATTATCCACATAGTTACACATCCTTGTATTTAACTCTTCGTATTTGTTTATCTTTGTATTTAGCTATCTTTGTTGTGAGCTATCCCTGTCCTTAAACAGGGATACTGATCCTAAAGAGTGCACCTTCTAAGCGGCTTTCCTCAATTTTTAAACTACCACCGTAGCTGTGAACGATTTCATCACATACGGCTAATCCGATACCTTGTCCTGGTGACTGGGTATCGGCTCGCACGCCGCGTTGGATAATCTTCTGTCTTAAGCTTTCTTCGACACCTGGGCCATCATCTTCGACGATAAGTTCAAACTCACCTTGTGAACTAATCTTAGCTGATACATGCACTTGGCTGATACATAAGCGGAAAGCGTTTTCCATCAGGTTGCCACACAGCTCCATCAAGTCGCCCTTGTTGCCGGGAAACATCAAGGAGGGAGGTATGCTCGCCGAGAACTGTACTTGCTTATCCCGGTAAATTTTAAATAACATTTGTGCTAATTGATCGACTAAGGGCGCAATTACAGTCTGTTCTTGCTTCAGGCCTTGGCGGCCTAACATGGCGCGTTTTAATTGATATTTGACCAGCTGATCCATCTGGCTGACTTGTTCCATGATCTTTTCGCTCGCCGATTGTTTACTCAAACTGGCGTCATCTGTGATGGCATGCACAGCCGCTAAGCGGGTCTTGAGACTGTGTGCTAAGTCGTTCATGGCATTTTGATAGCGCTGTTGTTGAGCGCTCGATTGTTGCAGCATTTGGTTGAGTGCTTGAGTTACCCCTTCGAGTTCAACAGGATAGCCTTCTGAAAGTGATTTACTCTTACCTTGGTTAATCGATTGCAGTTCATTCTGCATCCGTACTAAGGGGCGCATTCCCCAATAGGCGGCGCTGACCAATAGAATTAACGCTAAGGCTAATACCATGGCGAGTCGAATATAAGTGCGTTTACTGAACTTACTGTATTCCTGCTCGAGTTTAGCGGCATCTTTGAGGACGAGCAAATTGTAATGTACGCTAGCAATTTCCACCGCGAGCAAATAGACGAAGTAACCTCTGTCATCGGCCATAGTAAGATAATAGGGCGGGGAGTCGTTGCGAATTTCGTTAAAGCGCTCGCAAGTATCAAATAAGCCACGGTCTACTGCGAGGGATGAAGTCCAAACTTGTTTAAATTTTTCATCGCAACTCGCAATCACATAACGTTCTTGCTTATTATTTTCCTCCAGCCACGCACTGGTATCGGGGATGAGATCGTGCTCCCGCAATTCGGCGGCGACTTGGGGAATTTCGGCAATGAGTTGTGCGGTTTCTTCGTTATAGCTATTTTGCGCATGCAGAATATTAACCATCCATGCGAGACCAAAACCCACTAAGGCAATAATCGATAGCGAGGTGAGAAACATCCGCGTCAGCAGACGTTTCTTAAATTTTAATCTTAGTTGCATGGCAGGTTAAATTTATATCCTTGGCCGCGAATGGTAACGATTGGATTGTCTATCCCATCGCGGGTCAGTTTTTTACGTAGGCGGCTGACCATGACTTCAATCGTATTCGGATCGCCTTCTTTATCGCCATAAATCACATCGAGCAAACGTTGTTTGGCAACCACCTCGTGGCAATGACGCATTAAATATTCGAGGATCAAATATTCAAAGGCGGTCACTTCCATAATTTCATCGCTCAGGGTGACTTGTTTAGCGGCGAGATCGAGTTTTAATTCTCCACTGCAAATCACAGGTTTAACAAAACCTGCGCTGCGGCGTACTAAGGCATCGAGTCTAGCGACGAGTTCTTCTTTTTGAAAGGGCTTGACTAAATAGTCATCGGCACCAGCATTAAGGCCTTCGACCTTATCCTGCCAATTGACTCGGGCGGTGAGGATTAATATCGGCGCTTTAAGACCCGCTTCTCTGAGTTGTTCAATTAAGCTAATGCCATCTTGATCGGGTAAACCTAAATCGACAATAGCCACATCGATGGGATAATTCGTGGCTTGATAGAAACCTTCTTTGGCAGTGAGCGCCACTTGAACTTGATTGCCGAGATCGCTTAATTGCACTTTTAAGTGGTGGGATAAAATAGGATCGTCTTCAACAACCAAAATTCTCATAATATACATGCCTTAAAGTGGATGAGCTAAGCATTAGCAAAGCAGTCTACGCAAAATCACACTGATAACCAAATAGAGTATCAGCATATCTTAGTTGAACTTAACCTTTGCTGACCGAGCAGAACTTGTGGTCAAAATAAGTACTCATTTATTGTTGAATAAGAAAGTTTTACCGATGGAGTGCTAGCGTATTGGTGAATTTCCCCAAGGAGACTTTTGTTTTCTGATCCGCAAAATACCGTTACCACAGATAATTGCACCTAAGGTAAATAGCATCACCGCCATCATAATAAAAGATAATCTTAACCAAGGCGCTTCTTGCGCTAAACGCATTTGTATCGCTTCAATCGTCGTGACGCCCCAGACGGTAAAGACACTCATAAATAATAAAGTTTGTAATAAACGCAGTAAGTAAACCGAGTTAAAGAATAAAACTAAGGGCGCAATTGCAAAGGGGATGGCAAAGCTAATTTGTTCATAACGTACAAAGTGGGCACACAATAGCCAGCAAGCTATCAGGATCCAAAGACTTCTCCACCACATTTATTTAGCTCCATTCAACGTATTAAAATAGTAAACACAATGTAGCTAAAAACAAACTGCCATACTATTGGCATGTTCACATTTTGCTAATTGTAGAAAAATTAATTGGGCTAAGTACAGACAAAAGTATAAACAAAAAGCGTAAATAAAAACGCCCAACACAGAGGCTGGGCGTGATGGGTATTTAACTAAGGCTAGTTAGAGCTATTTGAATGATGAACTTGCTCATCAAAATTTCTAGCAACCTTACCCGCTTGAGTGTCGTTAAACACTTGCTCGTTAAATTCACCTTCAGATTTCGCAATGACCACGGTCGCCACACAATCACCGGTGACGTTTACAGCGGTACGTACCATGTCGAGTAGGCGATCAACACCGATAATCAGTGCAATACCTTCAACCGGTAAACCAACTTGATTCAATACCATGGCCAGCATGATAAGTCCGACACCCGGTACGCCTGCGGTACCAATTGATGCCAATGTCGCTGTCACAACAACGGCGGCATAATCAGTGAGCGAGAGTTCAATGCCAAAAACCTGAGCGATAAATACAGTTGCCACACCTTGCATGATTGCGGTGCCATCCATGTTAATGGTTGCACCTAAGGGGAGCGTAAAGGCGGCAATCTTATTATCGACACCTAATCTATGCTCAGAGGCTTCTATGGTAATCGGCAAAGTGGCATTTGAACTTGCTGTTGAAAAGGCAAACAGCTGCACATCACGCATTTTACGGATAAATATTAACGGATTGAGGCCAGAGAAAAGTTTTAGAAGTGTAGGGTAAACAATAAACGCATGGACCAGTAATACACCGAGAACCACGAAGAAATATTTAACTACGCTACCAAAGGTTTCTAAACCGAGCGTTAATGCAAGTTTTGCCATCAGCGCAAACACACCATAAGGTGCCAGCTGCATGATCAGTGTCACGACGCGCATGATGACTTCATTTAAATCCTCAAACAAAGCCGCAACGCGTTTACCTCGCTCACCAATATGGGCAATCGCAAAACCAAAAATCACCGCAAAAATAATGATTTGTAGCATATTGCCTTCACTCAATGCCTGCATCGGATTGGTGGGGACTATATTGATAATCACGCTTGAAAGACTTGGCGCTTCTTTGGCGATGTACTCCATTTTCTCTGTAGCCAGTGAAGCGTTCCCAGGATGTATAAGGACTGCACTGACAATCGCAACCACGAGAGCAATAGCGGTGGTGAATAAATAGAAAGCGAGGGTTTTGCCCCCTAAACGGCCCAATTTAGAAGGCTCACTCAGTGAGCAAGTTCCACAGACTAATGAAATAAAGACTAAAGGAACCACTAACATTTTTAAGCTGGAGATGAAAATGGTGCCGATAACATGTAAGAAACCTTCGGTAATATAGTCTTTTACGATATCGCTTTCTGGAAAGGCATTGCGGAGTAGGAGACCTAAGGCAATACCTGTTCCCATACCGATCAGAATTTTACTTGTAAGGCCGAGTTTATTTTTTATCGAAATTGCCATGGTGAGTCCTGTGTGTTTTTTATACATTCTATTTTTTGGCGCTCACAAGACTAGCAAGAAAACGGCGAAGATGAAATGACAAATAGCGTTAAAGTATTTGTGTTATTTGTGAAATAAAATAAGGTTCTAGTGAGTAAAATTGGTGAAAATTGTGTAATGTTAGCCTATAAGTAATAAGCGTCTAGCTTAAGTATCATCATCAGAGTAACAGGGAGCCTGACAATGAAGTCAGCGTATAAGGTTTTTCTCGCAGGATTGTGTTCACTTTTTTTAATTGCATGTGGTGGAGGAGGCAGCATCTCCGATGATGGTGGGACAACGCCATCTGATAAGTTTGTTGTTAAATTGGAATTAGTTAACTCAGATGGTCAGGCAATAACAGATATTTCGAATGCAATCCCTGGAAAATTGAATGCTACATTAACTAAAAATGGTAGCCCTTATGTTGGGCGCATTATTTTTAGTTTAGAAGGTGACGGGGTTTTAACACCTGATAGCGGTGTGACTAATGCTGATGGCAAAGTTTCTATTGATGTTTTACCGGGAAATAAGCTGGGTTCTGGTCGGATTACTGCAACATATACGCCTGCTAGCGGGACAGCTGTAACATCAAATCTTATTGAATTTAACACTAAAGGTGATGGTGGGGCATCAACTGGCGGTGCTCAGGTATCTTTGATGTTGGTGAGCGATCTTGAATCAAATACACCAATAAAAGCAATAACGTCACTTTCACCTGGTTATCTAATTGCTAATGTGACAGGTATTTCCAAGCAAACAATTGTGCAATTTTCCAGTACGCGCGGTGAATTACCCATTGATACCGCTGTTACAGAACAAGGTGTTGCTTATGTTCAAATTTTAGCAGGTACCCAGCCGGGTGCAGGTAGTGCGACAGCAACGTTACTAACGGGAGAAAAATCGGAACCACTAGTGTTTAGTATCGGTGCGACTAATGTATTTATGGGGAGTGGTTCTCCATTTCAAAATGGTGTTGCATCCGTTGAGCCTTCGGTTGTTTCAGCGGGTGGGACTTCAAGTGTCTCTGTAGCTATTCAGGATGACGCAGGAAATCCATTTGCCGATCCAGTTGAAGTGCAATTCACCTCTGTTTGTGCTTTGAAGGCGAATGCTGAAGCTGAATTAAGCACGCCTGTAGTCGCGGTTAATGGTATTGCAACCAGCACCTACTTAGCAAAAGGTTGTGTGGGGGACGATACTATAAATATAAGCGCAAATGTTGGTGGAAAATCTCTAACCGCCAAGGCGACGGTAAATGTCTTACCAGCAAGTGTCGGCAGTATCTTTTTCCTAGAGGCATTACCCGAAGTCATTAGGCTTAAAGGAACCGGTGGGGCAGAAGCCTCAACCGTGAAATTTAAAGTAATGGATAAAAATGGTATTCCGGTTAGTAATCAACGTGTGAATTTCTCGCTCAATACTGAAGTTGGCAATATCACTCTTGATCCTGAGTTTGCTACTACAAATGGTCAGGGAGTTGTTCAAACGGTAGTTAATTCGGGCTCAGTATCAACAAGTGTCAGGGTTACTGCAGTGGTTGCTGGCAGTACGCCAGCAATATCAAGTCAATCGAATCAATTAGTTATTTCGACAGGTTTACCTGACCAAGATAGCTTTTCTTTATCGGCATCAAACCTAAGCCCTGAAGGTTGGGACTACGATGGCATTGAGGTTGATGTGACGGCACGATTGGCTGATGCATTCAACAACCCTGTACCCGATGGCACAGCTGTTTCCTTTACCACAGAGGGCGGTGTGATAGCGTCTTCGTGTTTGACAGTTAATGGTGCTTGTTCAGTTAAATGGACAAGTCAAAATCCTCGCCCTACTGGCGATACGTTAGCAATGCAAGGTAAAGAACCTTCGTTAGGTGCAGGGCTAGGTCAACCTTATGGCGGGCGTGTGACGATTTTGGCGACGGCTATCGGTGAAGAGTCTTTCCCTGATACTAATAGCAATGGACGTTTTGATGCATCTGAAGTGGCGAATTTTTTAAGCAAAAAGGATGTATCGGGTAATCCATATGACTTAAGTGAAGCGTTTGTCGACCATAATGAAGACCGTACTTTTAACCCAAGTGTAGCTGGTGGTGAAGAGGGAGGGGATGCTGAAGTGTTTACTGATTTTAATAGTAATGGCGTTTATGACCAAGCAGATGGTTTATACAATGGTAGTTTGTGCCAATTGGATGCTAATGGCAGTAAACATGCCGGATGTGCAGCGGGTAATACTTCGCTGAATGTGCGTGCTTCGTTAGTCTTGGTAATGTCGGGTAGTGATGCTATGGCTTCTGTTCCAGTAATTACTGATAGTTGTATTGATGATAAAGCTATAGTTGATGTGTGTGATGGTCTAAACGATAACAATACGATTGACATTATTGGTAAGTCGACTGGTGGCGTAACTATTATTATTGGGGATTTACATAATCAGCCTTTGCCTTCAGGAACAGTCATTACGTTTACCCCCTCAGCTGGTAGCTTAGCAAGTAAAGGCTCTTTCACTATCGCATCTTCAAATGATAACGGGGCAGGAAAGTATAGCGTTCTTATAAAAGGTGCTGACCAACCTGATGCAGGGTCATTAGTGATTGAAGCAATGACTAAAAAAGGTGTTTTAACGCAGATTGCAACTATTCCAATTGTAATTCACTAGCGTAATGTCTACTAATGCAACGATTGATCATTACCATTAAATGATGAAAAGGGAGCCATAATCGCTCCCTTTTCATTTAGTATTTTACAGTTTTATCCGTAGTGTTTTAACGTTTAAATTAATTAACGTTGGAATTGATAAACGCTACCTAGTTTCATTATTTGCGTTAGCTCATCTAATGCTGTACGTGATTCGATGATTAGCTGAGGGTCAGCAAGATCTTGGGTAGTTAATCTGTCACGGTAATGTTTGTCTACCCAAAGGTTTAAACGCGAAAATAAGGCATCATTCATTAGAGTGTGTTGATTCACTGCCGCGACTTCCATCTCATTCATCGCAACACGCAAACGCAGGCAGGCGGGACCGCCGCCATTTTGCATGCTTTGTTTTACGTCGAAGTAAAGCACTTGCTTAATTGGGGTGTTTAGCGTCAGTAGTTCATTCAAATAGGCAAATACGGCGGGATTTTCTTGGCAATCGGTTGGGGCAACAATGACCATTTCACCAGAGGGAAGCGTGATAATCTGGGTATTGAATAAGTAGCTTTTGACTGCGTCGTTAATCGCCACTTTAGCGGTGGGCACTTCAATGAAATACAGTTCGGTATCGAGCTTACGTTTAATTTCATCAATTTTATGTTGGGTATTTAAGAAGGCTTGTTCATGATAGAACAGCACATTTTGGTTACCAACTGCGATAACATCGTTATGGAATACACCTTGGTCAATGACATCAGGATTCTGCTGGATGAAGACGCAATTATCCTCTTCAAGCTGATGCAAGCGTGCCACAGCCATCGATGCCTCTAAGGTTTGTCTTGCTGGATACTTTTGCGGTTTAGGGGCATTGGGATTGGTGGCTTCTTGTCCATAAACGAACAATTCTACACCGGCATGGCCGTACTCGTTGCATAGCCTAGTGTGGTTCGCCGCACCTTCATCACCGAAGCTATTATGCTCAGGTAAGTGACTATGGTGATGAAAATAGTGGGGATCACTGAAAGTTGCTGTTAATATGCGCCCCGTTGTGAGGGGCTCGATGCTGCGATGCAGTTTATCGACTAAATTTGCTGGGGTGAAATGCAGTTTGCCGTCACGCGTATCTGCACTGGGTGAGACAGTTGCGGCATTGGCAGTCCACATACTGGATGCACTGCAGCAGGCATTAAGCAGCACAGGCGCTTCTTTCGCGGCCTGTTTTAATACATTGGCGTCAGAGCCGGAAAATCCAATTCGGCGCAATGTATAGAGGTCTGGGCGCTCTTGAGGGGCTAACATACCTTGAACCATGCCCATATCGGCAAGTGCTTTGGCTTTTTGGAGTCCTTGTTTCGCAGCAGCTTTGGGGTTAGAAACTAAGGCGGCATTGCTGAGCGAGGCGACATTGCCAAAAGACAACCCTGCGTAATTGTGTGTTGGTCCAACGAGTCCATCAAAATTCGCTTCAAAGTGCTTCATTGCTTATCCTTGTGATAGGGAAAGTTATTATTTGTTCATATGGTCCCTGAAGGAACCCAGTATACTGAAGCTTTTCGAGTGCACAAGCGGACGGTTTTGTGCTCAAAGCGACTTTTTCACGATAAATGCATAACTATTTCTTGCTTGCTGGCAAATAATGAAATATTAGTTTTTAATTACGCATATTATATTTTTACATTTTTTCAACTTTGATTAAAAAGTGACTCGCTGGTACATATAAAAGAGGGATTAACTTGAAACTATCAGTACAACCCTCTATATATGGTGCCAATTTCCACCTTCTTGAGATTTTTTGGCGCAAATTAAACTATGGGTAAATCGCTAGTTATTGTCGAATCACCGGCCAAAGCTAAGACTATTAATAAATATCTTGGCAAAGAATTCATCGTTAAATCGAGCGTAGGTCACATCCGTGATCTGCCGACATCATCGACTTCAGAAGGCAATGAAAAGGTTAAATCCGCTGCCGAAGTTAAGAAAATGTCGCCAGAAGAAAAAGCTCAATATAAAAAGGTGAAAGATCAGCAAGCGCTGGTGTCTCGCATGGGCGTAAACCCTGAAAAGGGCTGGGCGGCTAAGTATCAAATTTTGCCGGGCAAAGAAAAGGTCGTTAAAGAGCTACAGGCACTTGCCGATTCCGCCGACCAAATCTATCTCGCAACCGACTTAGACCGTGAGGGAGAAGCTATCGCCTGGCATTTGCAAGAGGTGATTGGCGGTGATCCTTCACGGTATCAACGTGTAGTTTTCAACGAAATTACTAAGTCTGCGATTCAAGATGCCTTTAGCAAGCCGTCGACACTCGACACTAACATGGTTAATGCCCAGCAAGCTCGTCGCTTCTTAGACAGAGTTGTAGGTTTTATGGTGTCGCCACTGCTGTGGAAAAAAGTCGCTCGCGGTTTATCCGCTGGACGAGTGCAGTCGGTTGCCGTTCGCTTAGTGGTTGAACGTGAAAGCGAAATTAAAGCCTTTGTACCGGAAGAGTTTTGGGATGTACATGCAGAGCTGAGTACGCCAGCTCAAGAAGCCTTGCGGATGGAAGTGGTTAAGCATTTAGATGCTGCCTTTAATCCTATCAATGAACAGCAAGCGATGGCGGCGGTTCAAGCGTTATCGGCGGCGAGTTTTACCGTGCTGGCCCGCGAAGACAAAGCGACCCAAAGCAAACCTTCTGCGCCCTTTATTACGTCGACATTGCAACAGGCCGCGAGTACGCGCTTAGGTTTCGGTGTGAAGAAGACTATGATGATGGCTCAGCGACTTTATGAAGCTGGTCATATCACTTATATGCGTACCGACTCGACCAATTTGAGTCAAGAAGCCGTTGAAAACTTGCGTGATATGATTGCCAAAGAGTTTGGTGATAAATATCTACCCGCGGAACCCATTCGTTATGGTTCTAAGGAAGGCGCACAAGAGGCTCACGAAGCGATTCGTCCGTCGAACGTTCATGTCCAAGCGGCGACCTTATCGGACATGGAGCGTGATGCTCAGCGCTTATATGAGCTGATTTGGCGTCAGTTTGTGTCATGTCAGATGACGCCAGCCCAATATGATGCTACTAAGTTGACCGTAAAAGCGGGTGACTATGAGCTGAAGGCTACTGGACGTACTTTACGTTTCGATGGTTGGACTCGCGTACAAACAGCACTCAAGAAGAAAAACGAAGAAGACAATACGTTGCCATTTGTGGCACAAGGCGATGTATTAGCGTTAAAAGAGTTGCAACCTAAGCAACACTTTACTAAGCCGCCAGCTCGATACAGCGAAGCCTCTTTAGTTAAAGAATTAGAAAAACGCGGCATTGGCCGCCCATCGACCTACGCAACTATTATTTCAACGATTCAAGATCGGGGTTATGTAAAAGTTGAGAATCGTCGTTTCTATGCCGAAAAAATGGGTGAAATTGTCAGCGAGCGATTAGTCGGCAGTTTTGCTGATTTAATGAGCTATGACTTTACCGCCAGCATGGAGCAAACATTAGATGATGTGGCTCGCGGTGAATTAGATTGGAAAAAAGTGCTCGATGGTTTCTATGCTGACTTTACTAAGCAATTAGAAAAAGCGGAGCTGGATCCCGAAGAAGGTGGCATGCGTCTTAACCAAATGGTAATGACGGATATCAAGTGCCCAACCTGTGGTCGCCCTATGGGTATTCGTACAGGAACGACTGGTGTTTTCCTCGGTTGCTCTGGTTACGAATTACCTCCCAAAGAGCGCTGTAAGACAACGATGAACCTCACGCCTGGCGTTGAGGCGATTAGCGAAAACAGTGAAGATGCCGAGACAGATGCACTGCGTGCGAAGCACCGCTGTAGTATTTGCGGCACAGCAATGGACAGTTACCTAATTGATGAGAAGCGTAAGCTACACGTCTGTGGTAACAACCCGATTTGTGAAGGCTATGAAGTCGAAGAAGGCCAATTCAAGATCAAAGGCTATGAAGGTCCGCTGATTGAGTGTGATCGCTGTGGCCACGACATGGAACTGAAAAACGGCCGTTTTGGTAAGTATTTTGGTTGTACCAATAGCGAATGTAAAAATACGCGTAAATTACTGAAGAACGGTGAGGCTGCGCCACCAAAAGAAGATCCTATCTATTTGCCTGATCTGAAATGCAGCAAATCGGATGCCCATTTCGTATTACGTGATGGTGCAGCAGGGATCTTCTTAGCGGCCAGTACCTTCCCTAAATCACGGGAAACCCGTGCCCCTCTGGTTGAAGAGCTGGTTCAATACCGCGAGCTGCTGTGGCCTAAGTATCAGTATTTAGCCGATGCGCCCGTCACTGATGACGAAGGCAATAAAGCTGCGGTGAAGTTTAGCCGTAAGACGAAAGAGCAATACGTTGCGACTGAAGTCGACGGCAAAGCCACTGGTTGGTCAGCGCATTACGTTAATGGCAAGTGGGTGAGTGAGACTACCAAGAAAGCCAAGAAAAGCGCATAGAGGCGGATTGAGTTAGCTTAACGCCAAGATAATCACAAAAAAGCCAAGTCAATTATGACTTGGCTTTTTTGTTTCGATATTCTTTAGAGACTGATTTGTTGCGGCAGATAATGAGCCAAAAATGTTGCTCGCTTTACTCGCACTCACTCACCACGCCCAATAACGCTGAAGAACGAGTGTAAGACGTGCCGCTAATTTAACTTAAAGGTAAGCACACAGTAACTGATCACCATTTCTTTTTCGGCTGAAACAGCATGTCGATATCATCTTCTTCATTTTTAGGTCTTGGTGCACTGGGTTCAGATTGTTTTTGCGCGCCCATAATCTCATCAAGCAATTGTTTAGCCTCATCCACTTTACGACCAATGAAAGGGTCATTAGGCGTTTGTGCCTTAATCGCGTGCAATGTCGATAGTGCTTTAGTCACCATTTGTTTTGATGAACCATACTGCTTCATAAAACTGGCCGCTCTGGCTCGGGAAAGCATGGAGTCAACATTGATCCTGAGCTGTAAACTGTCGATACGACTTTCTTCCTGAGCAAAAATGCTCGGGTCGACTTTCCCTTTGTTATGTTCTGCTCTAAGTATCGCCTTGAGCTTTTTCAAGGTTTGCACTAGCGCTAAAATTTGTTTGTCGTTATCGGGTAATCTGAAATTCTCAATCGGTGGTGATTGAGGCTGACCAGACTGTAAGGTTGTTATTTGATTGTTGATATCGGCTAGGCGGCGCTGGTAATCAGACTGTTGCTGGCTATTACTAATAGCTGTCGCAGCCTGCAAGGCATCCTGCACGCGACGATACAAAACCAACACAATATTCGTGCTACAAGGCATCATCCCTGTGTTTGATAACACAGCTTCGGTTTCATCGATAATGGCTCTTTGACGAGCAAATTCAATGCGCCGCTCAGCCTCTACGCGTTCTTTTTGTTGTTGTAATACGTTAATTCCGATAACAAGCAGTAAAAGCGCACCGATGAGGATCAGAACCAAGGTGAATGACATAGATGTTCCATTATTTATCCAATTGAGCTCATGCTACAATAAATCAATAAACTAGCATAGTTATCTTAGCCTAGGTTATCATTTCTGTCGTATGAATCTGCAGACTTGTGCTCTATATTCCTATTTGCTTTAAGTTTTACTATATACTATAACGATTGATTATAGCTGAGAGTGCTTTGAGGGCTCAGTTGTTAATGGCATTTTGCGTGTTTGAAACAAGGAAATAAGATGAAACTGCAACAACTCAGGTATATTGCTGAGGTCGTAAAACATAACCTCAATGTATCGGCGACAGCTGAAAACTTGTATACCTCTCAACCTGGGATTAGTAAACAAGTTCGCATGCTTGAAGATGAGTTGGGGATCCAAATATTTGGTCGTAGCGGTAAGCATTTAACCCATGTCACACCTGCAGGTTTGCAAGTGATCAGCATTGCCAATGATATCTTGGGTAAAGTTGAGAGCATTAAAAAAGTTTCTGAGGAATATACTAAGCCCGATCAAGGCGAGTTAAATATTTCCACGACTGACACTCAGGCGCGCTATGCATTGCCGACGATCATTCGGCAGTTTATTGATCGCTACCCTAAAGTGAACTTGCATATGCATCAGGGGACTCCATCGCAGATCAGCGAACAGGCGGCTCGCGGTGATGCGGATTTCGCCATTGCGACTGAAGCAATGCATTTATATTCCGACTTAATTATGTTGCCTTGTTATCATTGGAATCGCTCCATCGTCGTTCCTAAAGATCATCCTCTTGCGACCCGTAGCCCAAATAATTTGATTAGCATCGAAGATTTAGCGCGCTTCCCCTTAGTGACTTATGTCTTTGGTTTTGACCGTGCTTCTGAAATTGAGAAAGCGTTCAATCGCGCCAATTTAGAGCCTCGCGTTGTTTTTAGTGCGACCAGCGCCGATGTGTTGAAAACCTATGTCCGTTTAGGATTAGGTGTGGGCGTTATTGCCTCTATGGCGATTGACCCTAATGTCGATAAAGATTTAGTTGCGATTGATGCTGGCCATTTGTTTGCCCACAGTACGACTAAAATTGGCTTCAGGAAGGGCAGCTTCTTACGCAGTTATATGTATGATTTTATTCAGCACTTTGCGCCGCATTTAACCCGTGATGTGGTGGAGAAAGCTGTCGCCTTACGAGATCAACAGCTTATCGATGAAATGTTTGCCGATAAAAATCTGCCAATGCGTTAATTGACGATTATTTACTGACATAAAAAATGCCGCTAATATAAGCGGCATTTTTTATGGAATAATGATTAGCTGAAACTTCATGAATAAATCAAGGTATTAGACCTTAGTGCTTAAATCTAAGTCCTTAAATCGAGGTGCTTAAATTTAGTTCATGTAGACACTAGCCATGTGGCATTCATAAAGCATAAACATGCATCAAGTCCGTTATACATATCAAGACGTAAGCGATTAAGATAAATCTACTTTATCCATCTCAAGCTGAGCAAGAGCTATGACGGCTTGTGTTCGGTTACGAACGCCCAGTTTTCTAAAAATGGCAGTCGCGTGCGCTTTGATGGTCGCTTCAGAGACGCCAAGATCATAGGCAATTTGCTTATTCAACAAACCTTCGGCAAACATCTGCAACACTTTATATTGCTGCGGCGTGAGATCGGATAATTTGCTGGCCATTTTATCAACGGCGTCGTCATCGATAGAAATAATCTCAGTGCCTTTAGGCAGCCAAATGTCACCGAATAACACCGCACTCAGTGCCTCTTTAAGGGTTTCCATCGAGGCCGATTTAGGGATAAAACCACTGCTCCCATAATGAATCGCACGGCTAATGGTATTGATATCCTCGTGTGCAGAAATCACTACCACGGGTAAATCGGGATAATGTGAGCGTAGGTGAATAAGTGTGGAGTAGCCGTGGGAACCGGGCATCTGCAAATCTAACAGTACAAGATCGTAATTGACGCTACGGACATCCAACACAGATTGCAGTGCGTCAGCACTGTCGGCTTCAAACCATTGTGCATGCTCAAACGCTGTGGTCAGTGCTTGACGTAGTGCATTTCTGAACAATGGGTGATCGTCTGCGATAATAATATTTAAGTTTTCTAGCTTCATGGCTTTTATGATTATGTTCGGTGCGCGTGAAGATTGAACTCAATGTAACAGAAAAGTAATCAAGGATCCTATTGCTTTATTCATGAATAAGGACAAAATTTTGATATGTTTCTGGTTGTTAGACTTTGGTCGGTGTTTTGCAAAATATATTTGAATCGCACGATAGTAATGAAAAGCCCGAGATAACGGGCCGTTCTGTAGCTTACATCGTCTAAAAAACTACTCGTATGTCCACACTTGAGTGGGATTTCGTTGTTCGTCAACCGCAACAAAGGTGAACACCCCGCGTATGGCATGCTCTCGGTGATCTTGATACATGTCTTCGACATAGATGTTCACTTCAACTTTCAATGAAGTGTTACCGACATGGATCACCCGCGCGATCAGTTCGGCTAATGTGCCTGCGGGGATAGGTTTTTTAAAATCGATTCTATCGGAACTCACAGTCACTAAGGTTTTACGGCAAAAACGAGTTGCAGCAATAAAGGCCGTTTCATCCATCCACGCTAAAGCTTCGCCACCAAATAAGGTATTGTGATGGTTGGTGATGGATGGAAATACCGCTTTGATTACCCGCGCTTCAGAGGAGTCGATTCGCGTTTGAATCGCTTCAGGAAATTGTGCTTCAGGGGTTTCGGTTCGTGAGGTATTTTCGGTGTTTGGAGAAATGGGCGTAAGCGACATACAGCAACCTAAGGTAATGCAGCAAATAAGGCTGAATTATAGAGATTTTTAATTCTTAAAGATAGAAAACCACTTCACTTTGAGCCTCTAGCAGATTTTATTGTCGGTTTATTACTAATCTTTTAGGCGGCTATGCATAGCAGATAATATTTTAAACTCATTGTTTAATCGTAAGTCATTAAAAGTATTGTTATTTTTAAATTTTGTCATATCTAGTTATTTATTATAACACTTTAAAGGTTAACAAATTACTTACATTGAGCTACCTTGAATATTCCGCAGTAACCCCTTTGTTGTCATCTGACGTTGTATGTGCTCGTGTAAAGGACTATTTCGGTAACATACTATAATAAAAGAGGATTTCAACATGTTCTGTAATATACCTTGGGTAATGAAGCAACAGCGATTCGCGTGGTTAATGGCCACAGCTATGGCGGGTTTCAGTTATTCTCAAACGGCTGCAGCAGTGAGTTGCCAAGACATAGCACCTTGGAAC